>NZ_CBFIIF010000006.1:0-131666 GCF_965662665.1 Congregibacter sp.
GTACCCAGAGCATGTCACGTACAAAGGAATGCCATCCAATTCGCAATGCACACCCTGGAGAAACACCAGGTCTGCGGCCTCGGGCAGCAACTCGCCCAATACTTCTCTGGCCTGCGGGCCCTGTAGGGCCAACAGCCCCTGACCCTGAAGCTCCCGCAGGCTTTGGTCAGCTGTAAGCTTCGATTCGATCCATGCGCGGTCCTCGACCTTGCAGGACGCATTAACGACCAAAAAGAACTGCTCCGGACCCCAGCGGGTAATGATCAAATCATCTCGTACGCCGCCTTCATCATTGGTCAGCAGCGCATAGCTCTGGCGGTGCTCTCCCAGGACCTCAAGATCGACAGGGACCAGAGACTCCAGGGTTGCTGTGATTCCCGGACCTTCAAGAATCAGCTGCCCCATGTGTGACACATCAAAAAGTCCCGCGTGTTCACGGGTATGTCGGTGCTCCGCAATAATGCCGTCGCTGTATTGCACGGGCATGTCATAGCCCGCGAAGGGCACCATGCGGGCGCCCAGTTCTCGGTGCAGGGCATCCAGAGGCGTATGTTTGAGGCTCATTTCAATTCTTCCATATTTTTGCTGCCGACGCGGGGCGGAACTTTAACATGGGCTCAAAGAGCATTGAGCCTTTGCCAGAAGTCAGGATAATGCACTGCTGCAACAGGGACACACCATGAGCAATATCCGCACACAGTTTCAAACCATCAGCCTCATTGGCATGCCCGGCGTCGGCAAAAGCACCGTGGGCGTCATATTGGCAAAACTCATTGGTCTGGAGTTTACCGACACTGATCTGTCGATTCAGGCCCGTGAAGGTCGGACCCTGCAGCAGGTCATCGACACTGACGGCCATTTACAGCTTCGCGATATTGAAGAAGCCGTGCTGCTGAATGAGCCTTTGGACGGCCGGGTTCTGGCGACGGGTGGCAGCGTAATCTACAGCGGCGCGATTATGGCGCGTCTGCGCGCAGCAGGACCGGTGGTTTATCTTCGCGCAGACGTGGCAACCCTGATACAGCGCGTCTCGGCCAACCCCGACCGGGGCATTGCCAGCAGTGCCGATCAGACCTTCGAAGACATCTACAATGAGCGAACTCCCCTGTATGAACGCTTCGCATCCCACAGCGTCGATGCCGTTGGAGGCAGCGCAGACGCCGTGGCCTCGCTTATTGTGCAAGAGCTCTATTCCTGAGCGGCAACTTCACACTATCTGAGAGCGAACACGTTCGCGATACAGCTCGGTCCATGTTCACAGGCAAACTAGAACAATAGAGAGCGCTGAATCAGGCATCAAAAGCCCCGCTTTTCCGCTAAAAAACGCTTTTACTCACCCCAAAGGCCACTGGCACAGCCTTTGCAAAGTACAGAACGCGACCTCTTTAGGACGCACGACGAGGCTCCCGGACACGCGACCTGCAGGCTTGGCACATGGATGTGCCGCGTGAATTCATGGATGAAATCCGGGTTTGCCCGTCAATTTTTCATAAAAAATTGTGCATTTTGATCGTAATTTTTCATGTAAATCAGACATATAAACATATTGACTCGCTCACAAGGCTGCCCGATATTGGGAGCGTTGATGGCCCGTAATCATCAGGAGGTGGTTTGTGGGAGATCGCAATCAGGAAGCCGTCACTGACGGCATGGACGAAATGTTCGAGCCTGTAATCGGAGAGTTCTCAGAAGAGACCTATGAAGGTCTTAGTACGGAGTCCTCGGATAAGCACCAACTGGCAGAAAAACGCCGGCGTGCTGAACAGAGAATCGAGGAGCTTAGGCTCCGAGAGGAGCTCGGCGACTACGACCTGGAGTACGACGACTACTAAGCTAGCGTCTGGCGCTAGCTACGGTAACCGTCACCCCGTTCCGCGGTGTTTACGCGCGGCCTCAGTATTGCGCTGAAATACTCAAATCTGCACTCCGCTCTCCACAGAACCCTGTGTCTCACGCTGCCAGTCGAACACATTTAATTCGATGAAGATAAACGCGAATAGCCACAGACTCGCGTCATAGAAATCCAGAAACTTGCCCTCAAAACCCCAATACACTGCCGCGATAAACAGCGTGGAATACAGGCAGTATTTGAGATAACGCGTGCCGTCCAAAACTGCATTCGTAAGATTTCCCCGTAACTGCAATCGCACTTCAATTTCCAGTACCACGACGACCAGTATCCAGGCTGCAGCATTGATGACATCGGTCCAGGCCAGATAGCGCGTCGCGCGTAAAGTGTCCGCATCTGAGACGATATTGAAGTCACTGATGCGCAGCGCCGCATCGGCAACCACGAAGCAATTTTGAACACTCAGTGGCTCGTATTCATCCAAAGTCAGTAACAGCGACCAATCGTCAGCAAGTTGCGCACAACCGTTCCAAGCTTCCATGGGAGTCACTTTGTATAGAGTGATGAGCTCGGCGCAGTAACCTGTAAAAGCCCAAACGATGGCGCCACCGCAAAGGAGACGAATTCCGTGGAGTCCTAGCTTCACCCGGCCGCGAATTTTCTCGTCATCCAGCACCGAGGTCTCAAGCTCGAAGAGCAGCAGCAACACCACCCAAGCCGCCGTATCCAGCGTCGCCGCGAATACCTGAACGAACTGGTTAAGAGACATAGCGCCTGTAAAGGTATGCTCGAGGGAGCTCGTCTCCTCCTGCAGAAACAGGTAGACGTTACCCAAGAGCAACAGGTAAGTCAGATACTTAACCGCGGTAAAGACGCGCCCCCGCAGGCTCGACCCAAAAAACTCGCTGGTCATGCCCCTAAACCTGCAAGAGCAAGTGCTCTCGCTCCCAGGAACTGATTACCCGATTGAACTCCTCAAACTCATCAAGCTTCACCGCCGCATAGGCACGCAAAAACAGATCGCCAAAGAGCTCACGCAGCGCGGGGGTGCTTCCAAGGTTTCGCAAGCCTTCTTCCAAGGTTCGCGCCACCTCCACACTGTCCTCATTAGCCGTGCCCATGTGCGGAGCGGTGGGCGTCAGCTGCGCCTGCATGCCTACCAGACCACTCGCCAGGGATGCCGCAATTGCGAGATAAGGGTTGGCGTCCGCACCGGGAAAACGGTTCTCGACGCGCGTGGCCGCCAGGTCGCTGTGGGGCACGCGGAATGCGCAGGTTCGGTTATCCAGACCCCAGTTCAGATTGATGGGCGCAGATATATCAGGGGCCAATCGACGATAGGAGTTCACATTCGGGGCGTAGAGACTAATCAGCTCCGGAGTGTATTTCTGGAGACCCGCGATGTAGCTCAGGAAGGCCGGCGAGTGCTCGCCGTTTGCGTCTACGAAGATATTGTTACCCGATGCATCGAGGAGGCTTTGGTGAATGTGCATGGCACTGCCCGGTTCGTTCTTCATGGGCTTAGCCATAAAGGTCGCGTACATATTGTACTTATGCGCGGTCTCGCGCACGGTGCGCTTAAACACAAACACCTGATCGGCAAGCGACAAAGGGTCGCCGTGACGAAAGTTAATCTCCATCTGCGCAGCGCCGTTTTCGTGGATAAGCGTGTCCACATCGAGAGACTGGGCGTCGGCGTAGTCGTACATGTCCTCCACAAAATCTTCAAACTCCGCAACGGCATCAATACTGTAGGAAAGTCGCGCTGTTTCCCGGCGGCCGCTGCGCCCCAAGGGAGGAACCAGCTCGTTGTCCGCATCCTCGTTGCGCGCTACCAGATAGAACTCCATCTCTGGTGCGATCACTGGCTGGATTCCTGCCTCCTGGTAGGCATCGAGCACCTTACGCAGCACCGTACGGGACGCGAGGGGATGGAGCTCCCCCGCCTGGGTATAGCAGTCATGGATTATCTGCGCGGTAGGCTCTCGCGCCCAGGGCACGAGACGCATGGTTGACTCATCCGGGCGGAGCAACATGTCCGTATCTGTGGGCTCCACAAAATCCCAGTGCTCATCGCTGTACTCGCCCGTCACCGTCTGCACCAGAATGCTCTCTGGGAGCCGGGGGTCTCCATGAGAAATGAACTGATGCGCGGGAATAAATTTGCCTCGAGCATTGCCGGTCATGTCGGGCACCAGACATTCAATCTCGGATATCTGCTGCTGCTTGAGCCAGTCTGTGATGGTCTTGTGATTCGCTGTCATGCGATGTTTCCCTCGATTTGTAAAAGAGTATCGCAGTAGCCCCTTAGACCTCGCAATACCCATTAAAGGCTAGCTCAGGTCCGCGCTACTATTCGCGGGCGCAAGGGGGCTGCGCTACTATGCTCAGCTACAAAATCTTGGTTCGAGTCCATTCTTAGCGATATGAGTGAAGCACACGTCAATTCCTGGTACGCGGCAACAGCCAACTATCACGATAGCTTTCCAGCCCTTGCGGGAGACGAACGCTGCGACGTGTGCATTGTCGGCGGTGGCTATACGGGGCTGTCTGCCGCTATACATCTTCGCAAGCGCGGCTATAGCGTTACAGTACTCGAGGCCAACCATCTGGGATGGGGCGCGTCAGGTCGCAATGGCGGACATGTGGGCACAGGACAGCGCGCCGATCAGGACGCTCTGGAACGGCTGGTCGGTAAGCGCCACGCCAGAGCGCTTTGGGACCTGGGGCTCGAAGGCGTTGCCACGGTTTGCGAGCTCATAAAAGAGTTTGATATTCACTGCGAGCTAAAAGAAGGCAATCTCCACACCGCCTGCACAAAAAAAGCAGCACAAGAGCTACAGAGCGAAGTCGATCATCTTCAAGCGGTGTACGACTACGAAGACATCCGATATGTGGACGCCGGTGAGTTAAAGGCAATGACCTCGGCTCAGGGTTTTCATGGGGCCATGCTCGATACAGCTTCCCGTCACCTTCATCCGCTCAATTACTGCCTTGGTCTGGCGCGCGCCGCGCAAACGCTTGGTGTGGTCATGCACGAAGCTAGTCGCGTAACTCACTACGATGAAAGAACCCATGTGCATGTGCACACAGAAAACGGACAGGTAGAGTGCGAGCATCTGCTCCTCGCCTGCAACGGCTATCTCGGCAAACTCGAATCCCGAGTTGCTGGCCAGATCATGCCTATCAATAACTATGTTGTGGCCACCGAGCCCCTCAGTGAAGAAACCGCCAGGCGTTTGATTCGCGACGACACTTCCATGTCGGACTCACGCTTTGTCATCAATTATTGGAAGCTGTCGGCGGACAATCGACTGTTATTTGGCGGCGGCGAGTCCTACACCTCACGTTTTCCCAAGGATATACCCGCCTTTGTGCGGCCCCATATGCTGAGTATCTACCCGGAACTGGCCGACACCAGGATTGAGTATGGCTGGGGCGGAACCCTGGCGATCACCCTCAACCGCATGCCAGCGCTGGGACATGTGTCGCCTCGGGTTTTGTATGCGCACGGCTACTCTGGACATGGCGTTCCCATCGCTACTCTCGCCGGCAAACTAGTGGCAGAAAGCATTGCCGGCACGGCAGAACGCTTCGATGTGATGGCAAACGTTCCCACACCCCGGTTTCCCGGCGGCACATTACTTCGCTGGCCCGGCCTCGTAGCAGGAATGCTCTACTACAGTCTCCGAGACCGCCTGGGATGAGCGACGGTACAACATTACTCCGCGTGCAGCACATAGAGAGCTGGCAGGAGCAGTTACAGAATGCTCTGCGCTCACCTGACGAGCTTGCTGCTGCGGTGGGACTGGCTCTTGAGGACCTGCCGTATTCGACAGCCGCCGATGCGGACTTTCCGCTGCTCGTGCCCGAGGCTTTTGTCGCGCGGATGCAAAAAGGAAACCCCAAGGATCCTCTCTTGCGTCAAGTTTTGGCTGCAGAAGAAGAGACGCGGCAAGTCGAGGGATTCACCGATGATCCCAACGCAGAAACCAGCCTTTATGCGGGTGCGCCCGGTGTCATACAAAAATATCGTGGTCGAGCACTCTTGGTCGCAACCGGGCAGTGTGCGGTTAACTGTCGCTACTGTTTTCGCCGCAGCTATCCCTACGGCGACAATGCCCAGTCAAGCAAAGACCGTCTCGCCTCTATTGATCAACTCCTGAAAGATGCATCCATAGGCGAAGTGATCTTAAGTGGCGGGGACCCGCTGCTCCTGCCCGACGCGACCCTCGCTACCATTGCCCAGCGAATTCGCCAAAGCGACCGCGACGTCACACTGCGTATCCATACGCGACTGCCCATCGTCATCCCCGACCGAGTGACGTCTCAATTCATCGATGCGCTGACGCCAACACAGATGCGGGTCGTTGTAATCGTGCACAGTAATCACCCCAATGAAATTGATCATACAACCGCCAGCGCGCTGGACCGTTTACGCAGTGCGGGCATAACGGTACTCAATCAATCCGTGCTGCTCCGAGGCGTCAATGATGATGCCGAGGTCCTTGGGCAGCTAAGTGATCGACTCTTTGCTGCAGGCACCCTGCCCTATTACATCCATATGCTCGATAAAGTGACAGGTAGCGCCCATTTCGAAGTCGCGGAGTCTGAGGCGAAGCGGATACTGGGACAACTCGCAGGCATACGGCCGGGCTATCTGGTGCCAAAACTCGCTGCTGAGATACCAGGCGCAGACAGCAAGCGGGAGATCTCTCCAGCCTATGCAGCATAGGCGCGCACCGGAAGAGCCATAGAAAGCCATACCCCGAAGGACAGCTGAGCGCTCGCGACGGGCGTATACTGTAAAATGATGCAAGGCGAGCTTATCTGCCTGCTGGTTTCGAGGAATCCGATAATAATGATCTCAAGAATCTCCCTGTTTTGTTTGCTCAGTTCCGCCATTGGCGTGGGAACTGTGCACGCCGATGACACGTCAAGCGGCGGCGGAAGACACATAGATGATAAGCACAAAATCTCCGTCGGGATGACAAAGCAGTCCACCCAGATGACCATCGGTGCAACAACGGAGAATTTTGATCCGACGCCCATATCTCTTGACGATTTGGGTGTGGACACAAGCGATTACTCCTACTTTGTTGATTACCGCTATCGATTCAAGCCTCGCTGGTCGATGTTTGCGGGCGCATATTCGTTTTCCGGTGCGGGTGAGCGAATCAGTACGCGAGACTTCAACTTCGATGGCCAGGAATTTACCGCCCAGACGCGCATCGCTGCCAATCTTGATATTGATACCTACATACTGGATGTTTTGTATGCGGTACATCGCAGCGACAAGCTATAGGTACTCATTGGCGGTGGTTTGCATGCACTGGACTTTGGCGTCGGCCTCTCTGGCAGAATCGAAGTGGATGGCGACGACCGCGAAGCCGCGGCAGCCGGTACAACGCTACTTGCACCGGTGCCAAATTTACGCGGCTCAGCCAGCTGGGCAATGAACGACCGCGTATTTTTTACTTTGGTCGGGGGCTGGTTATCTGCAAACGTCGACGAATATGAGGGTAATTTCCGCTACGCTCACCTACGGGGTTTTTATCGAATGGGAAAGCAATTCGGCGTATCTCTCGGCTATCAGATCACGGACATAGACATCAAACAAACGCGGGCCCGCAGCACTATCGATCTTAACGCCCAGCTCGATGGACCCACAGTCACACTCACCTACAGTTTTTAAGCGGCACTACTAAGGCAATTAATCCCATGGCAAGACAGATAACTCGCGCTGAAGCGATGGACCAGGCGGCGCAGTTCGAAAAAATTGGCAACCTGGATGAAGCCAAACGCCTGTACGCACAGGTGCTCAGCGTTGAACCCGGGAATAAAAAAGCTAAAAAGGCACTGAAGGCGCTAACGGGCGATAGCAAGTCACCCCTAACACAGGCAGATTTTGAGCGGGTAGCGGGACTTGCCAATGCGGGCAAGCTTGACGCTGCACGCGCAGACATCAACAAGCTATGCCGACTTCACCCGGAGCAGCCGGCCCTACACAACCTTCGCGGCGTCGTGCTGAGTCGTCTATCAGAGCCAGAACACGCCATCGAGGCATACAAGAAGGCTCTGACCTTAGAGCCCGATTTTTCGGAAGCACTCAACAATCTCGCCACAGCCTTTACAGAACTAAAGCACTACAAAGAAGCTTTGGGCTGCTATCAGCAGTTAGTGAATCGCGGCGCTGCGGATGCTGAGGTTTATGCAAATCTCGCGAGAGCTCTTCGGGGTGCTGGGCAGCAGGACAATGCTCTGGAAGCGCTTCGACGGGCTTTGAAGCTCAATCCTCTTTACACCGATGCCTTTAACGACATCGGCAACTTGCTCAATGAGATGGGTCAGCACAGCGAAGCTGTAAAAGCCTACGAAAGCGCCTTAAACCTTGAGCCCACCCATCAAAAGGCTATGCTCAATCTGGCACAAAGCATGAGCGCTATGAATAAACCCGCGGCGGCTCTTGAGGTCTATCGCGAACTACTCGAGTTGACGCCAAACGATGAACGAGTGCTACGCGGTAGCGCCAATACCCTCCTTGCCCTTGGGCGTGATGAAGAAGCGGCCATACATCTTGAACATTTATTGAAACTTCTGCCAAACGACAAGCCCACACAACACCTGTTAGCCGCCGCAACCGGGGTAAATCTGACCCGCGGAGACGCCGCCTATGCTCGCGCAGTGTTTGAAGCCTATGCAGCAAACTTTGAAAAGCACCTCACTGAGGCGCTGGAGTACTCGGTCCCCGAGAAGATCCCCACGGTTCTGCAAAAGCTGGACGGCGAAAACGCCTGGTACAAAAACGCCCTGGATCTTGGCTGCGGAACGGGGCTCGTTGGCCTGCAGATTCGAAGCTACTGCGATCAACTAACCGGTGTAGACGTTGCATCTGCGATGCTCGATAAAGCGACCGAGAAAGCGGTCTACGATGAGTTGCTCTTAGGCGAGGTCGCCGCAATGTTACGCGATGCAGAGTCTAGCTATGACCTCATCGTCTGTGCGGACGTGCTCATTTACATCGGCGCCCTTGAGGAAGTATTCCATGGCGTCGCGAAGCGCTCCAACCCGGGCGCACGCTTCGTTCTCAGCACCGAAAAACTTGAGGGCGAAGATCTTAAACTCCAGAAATCGGGACGCTTTGCGCACTCTAGCGATTATGTTTTGCGCTGCGCAGGTGACGCGGGACTCACCCTGGTGCATCAAGAGGACATTCCGCTGCGTAAAGAGCGCGGTGACTGGCTGCCCGGTGAGTTTTTTGTATTCACTCTGTAAGTCACACTAAACTGAGCAAACCAACAGCGTAAGCATGCGACATTGTTGGGGTTACCCCGTGGCTAAGGCTGCATTCCATTGATCAAACAGCACCAGCATCTGTGAATCACTCACGTAGCTGCCGTTGTAGCGTAGTGTCAATCTAAGACCGCGACGGAATTCTAGCTCGCTGCCTGAGCATGCATTTAGGGTGTCGACATGGATGGATCATCGCTGCTGCTTTAGCGTTTCATAATCTCCTGCAACGCTTCGATTCGGGTATCAAAGTGTGCATCCTCGTGCAGGCTTCCGTCGGACCCAAGACTGCTCAGTGTGTTCCTTATCTCCTGAGCCATACCTGTAATGTAAACGCGCTTGCCTGCTTTATGGGCATCGTCAGCAATTGTCTCTACCGCTCGCGCTGCGGACACATCTAGAAAGGGAACGCGGTTAAAATCGAGGATGATGGAGTGGGTGGCTTTCTTGTACCGCTCTCTAACATGGTGACCCACGTCAGCGGCCGCCCCAAAACTCAAGGGCCCACCAAACTCAAATATGGTGACCTGAGTGCCGAGGGCCTCCAACAATGCCCTCTCCTCGTCTGAGGTTTGGGCATAGGGCCGAGAGGCTAGCTCTTCCAACTGGATCTTTGCGACCTGCTGTACATACGCCAAGGCGGCAAGAACAACGCCGGCGCCTACCGCAGTAATCAGATCTACAAACACTGTCAGGCCCAACACTAAAGCCATCAATGCCAGATCCCAACGAGGACCGCGATGGGCGCGCTTAAGATAGCTAAAGTCGATGATATCCATGCCCACTTTGACCAACACTCCCGCCAGCGCTGCGTGAGGAATGACTGATGCCACGGAACCGACACCCAGAACGACGGCGATCAACACCACAGAATGAATCATGCCAGAGAGGCGTGTAACACCGCCGGAGCGAATGTTAATCACCGTGCGCATAGTCGCGCCGGCACCCGCGATACCACCAAATAAACCTGCTACTGCATTACCAACACCCTGACCAATGAGCTCTTTGTTTGAGTTATGTCGGGTCCGCGTCATGTTGTCTGCGACCAGGGATGTCAGGAGGCTGTCAATGGAGCCCAGGACAGCCAGAATGAACGCCGCTTCGATCATCAGCATCATGGCCGATTGATCAAAGACTGGCATGTGGAAAGCGGGCAGACCCGACGGGATGTCGCCCAGAATCGGCATAGCAGGCATAAACAAGCTGAGTACCGTGCCTATCGCCAGCGCAGCAAGAGCGCCGGGGACGTACACGCCCCACTTTGTTGGCCACTTGTACGCGATGAATAAGGTCACGACACCCACAACTAGCGCGGAGTAATTGATATCCGAAAGTACCGTCGGCAGATGTGCCAAGGCATTCAAAGTACCCGACGGCGAGTCGTGACCAAAGAATGCATCGGCTTGAAGAATGATAATGATCACCCCGATGCCACTCATAAACCCTGAAACCACGGGATAAGGCACCAATCGAATGTAGTTACCGAACCCGATGGCCCCAAAAACAATCTGGAAGACCCCGGCAAGCACCACCGCGGTAAAGATAAGGCTTACATCGCCAGAGAGGCTGGCAAAGAGTCCCGCCAGTACCACCACCATAGGGCCCGTGGGTCCGGAAACGTTGGTGGGAGTCCCACCGAACATTGCCGCAAAAAATCCGACAATAATGGCACCGTACATGCCCGCGATGGGTCCCAAACCAGATGCAACGCCAAACGCCAGCGCAAGCGGTATGGCAACTACACCCGCCGTCAAACCGCCGTAGATGTCTCCGCGGAGGTGACTCAAATCAAACTTAAACAAAGACTTCATTTTTGGCCTTTTCCACCGCAATCGGGGAATTTCTACAATAGGTAGCAACTATGGCGCTTGCTAAACACAAAAGACATACAAGCTTTCGTTTTCTGTTATAGTTATTACCTATATACAACGCCTATATATTACGCGGACAGAGGCTTCAATGGCGACTATCAAGCAAGTGCAGTATTTTCAGGCGGTCGCAGAGTCGCAGTCCATCCGACGCGCCGCCGATCGTCTGGGTATCGCTCAGCCGACGCTCTCGACGCAGTTGGCGGCTTTAGAGAAGAGCCTGGGGGTCACCCTTTTTGAGCGCAGCCGACGGGTAACCCAGCTGACGCCAGCGGGGCGCCAGCTGTTGCCGGTCGCCAAACAGTTGATCGCCCAATGGCATGAAATGCAGGAGTTGGCACATACGCTGTCGGACATCGCAGCCTCCACGCACCGCATGGGCGTACCGCCAACACTGGGCCCCTATCTCTTGCCCAATATCGTGCCCGCAATCCACAAGCAGTTCGATCGCCTAAAGCTATATGTTCGCGAAGAACCTCCCAGTCAATTAGAAGCCGGCGTCAAAGAAGGCCGTCATGATCTGGCTCTAGTTCCTTTGCCGCTGCGATCAAGTAGCCTCGCTATCGACGTACTGTTCAGGGAGCCTCTACTGCTAGTCGCGTCAAAAGAGGCGGGGCTAGCGGTGGACGGCGTGCTTCAAGAGCAGGAGCTGGCTGGGATGAGTATTCTGGGCCTCGATGAACGCCATCAACTTCATCAGGAGGTGCAACGGATTTGCGAGCGCACGGGCGCGGTGCTCAATCGAGACTACGAAGGCACCAGCCTCGATACGCTGCGCCAAATGGTCGTCATGGGCATGGGCGTAGCTTTTCTACCAGCGCTCTACATACGATCAGAAATACATCGTCCGGAAGAGCTGGATGTAATCCGCATCGAAGGAGCACGACTGTATCGTGAGCACGCGTTGGTTTATCGAAGCGGCAGCCCGGTGCGTGACCTCTACCAGGCGCTGGCATCTCTCATTCGCGAGCGAATGACCGAATCCTTTAGCGATGTGGTGACACCCATTTTCGACCGCTGAATACCGAATGCCAAAACGCATCGCTTTCTACGCTTGCACAGAAGCAACATCCAACTTTTCCCCAGCCCCGATATCGCGTAGCATCGCGCTCCAAATACACAGCAAGTCCTTGTTTTGGAGTCGTTTTTCATGAGCCGCAGTTTGTTTATTTCTATCCACCTCTATCTCTCGTCATTCTTTGCAGCGGTTGTCGTGCTGGTCGCTTTTTCTGGTGGGATGTACCTGCTGGGTGTCAAAGGCTCCCTCGAGACGACAGAAGTGGGCAAAACAGGCGGCGGCGTTGCACTCATGGCGGACCCCAGCAAAGCAGCCGTGCTGGCAGCCCTTGCCACCACAGGCATCGAAGACTTCAGCTTTGATTACGTTATCACCCGTGGCGATACGCTCTACACCCGACCCACATCACGCACCTACTACGGTTTGACTGTGGATGGTGACAGCGTAACAGTGAGCCGCAACGAGCCCAGCTTCCAAAAGCGCATGCAGGAGCTGCACTTTGGTCACGGCCCGTCCATGTATCGAGAATTTCAGAAAGTCTTTGCCGCTGGCATGTTGTTTATTATCTTGAGTGGCGTGTGGCTCGGGCTCTCATCCTCGCGCCTGCGTGTAAGAACGCTCATAGCGGCGGGGAGTGGGCTGATTGTTTTTCTGGGTTTGGTGATGTCCTAAAGTAAAGCCCTTTGGTACTGCAAAGTACTGCAAACCCACGATACTTTTAGAGGGACATACACAATGACAGAACTCGTCACTGTTCAAGAGAGCGATGCCTATACGCTGCTCACCATGGATGATGGCAAAGCAAATGCATTGTCATTTGCGATGTTCGATGCCATCAACGCCGGTCTGGACACCGCCGAAGCAGCTGGCAAAGTAGTCATCATCGCCGGTCGACCGGGTAAATTCTCCGCGGGTTTTGACCTGTCAGTTATGGCAGCTGGCGGCGAGCCGATGATTAAACTGCTGCGCTGCGGTGCAGACCTGTCTAAGCGGTTTCTGACTTTCAGCACCCCCATAGTCCTTGCGGTGAGCGGCCATGCTCTGGCAATGGGCGCACTCCTATGTCTATCCGCCGACTATCGCATTGGCATAAAAGGTAATTTTAAGCTCGGCCTCAACGAAGTCGCTATTGGCATGACCCTGCCCTGGTTTGGTATCGAACTGGCACGAGCTCGCATTGCCAACGGTCAGATAAATGATGCCGTAGGCCTGGCTCATATTTATGATGCAGAGGGCGCAGTAAGTGCCGGATATCTTGACGAGGCGGTGGAGGGCGAACAGTTACTGGATCGCGCGGTGGAGCTGGCAACCGGCCTGAGTGCACTGAACATGGAAGCTCACAAAGCAACCAAGGCTCGGATTCGCGAGCCAATGCTTGAGAGACTGGAAGAAGCCCTACGCCGGGATTTTCAAGCGGGCGACTACGCCATCGCAGCCAGCAGTTAGTGGCATCATCACAAGCACAGCAACCCGAGTGCCCGCCTGGCAGCCCCCTATTGTGTGCAACGCCCGCCGAATGGGTTGAGCTTGTCCTCGGGGATTTTGATCGCTTTTTACTAGACCACGCCGCTGCCGAGAAAAAAGCCTCGGGAATGGCCATCTCTATGCTGTCCCATTACCCCGACCGCGTTGAGCTGGTTGAGGCAATGGCGGATCTCGCTATCGAAGAGCTATCCCACTACCGCGAAGTCGTGAAGTGGATACATCAACGGGGTGGACGCACCGGTGCTGACGAGAAAGATGCCTATGTCGGTCGGTTTCGTAAGTCGATTCGCGACGGCAAGGAGGCCTACCTTCTCGACCGTTTACTCACGGCAGGCATTATTGAGGCCCGGGGAGCCGAGCGATTTGCGCTCATCGCAGATGCTTTAGAGCCCGGTCCTCTGCACAAGTTTTATAGAGCGATAGCGCGGTCAGAAGAACGGCATTTTGAGCTGTTTCGCGAACTGGCTGAGCTCTACTTTGCAAAGGACGTTGTCGCTCAGCGCTGGCAGGAGTTACTGGAGGACGAGGCTGCCATAGTGCGCTCGCTACCTCTGCGCGCCGCACTGCATTGAAAGGTTTTGAGCAATACCTGCAGCGTTATGCCGTCGCGGAGGCGCGCGAGTTCAGAAAGCCCCTTCAGCTTAAGGACGACTGCCTGCGATTAGGCCGCTGGCATCGCGTGTTGGTCATCCCCGCCTACAATGAATCGCCCGCGCTCCTGGAAAACCTCAAGCGATACACAGATACGCTGCTAATCCTCGTACTGAACCGCCCTGACAACGACAGCGACTCGCAATGTAATGACGAACTTCGCAGCCACGTTCACGGCCTCACAGAGGAATTCTGTTATCCGAGCGCACACAGCACGCTAAGGCGCGCCGATAGTGGCAGCAGTAACCACATACTCCTCATCGAACGCCCCGATCCACTGCCCCATAAGGAGGCCGTAGGTTTAGCCCGTAAGATGGGCTGCGACCTTGCCTTAGCGTTGATCACAAACGGAGTTGTCGATAACTCCTGGATTCACTGCAGCGATGCGGACGCGACGCTGCCACCGGATTATTTTACCGCCAGTGAAAATTGCGATTCAGCCGCGGCCTTAACCTACCCCTTTGAACATGCCCCACCCGCCAACCCCCGCGAAAAAATCGCGATAGAGCTCTACCAAGATTACTTGCACGCGTATGTCGATGGGCTTGCGCGCGCGAGGTCACCCTATGCCTTTCACACCATTGGCAGCTGCATCGCGGTCAAAGCGGATGCTTATGCTGCAGTGAGAGGATATCCACGCCGCGCAGCGGGTGAAGATTTCTACCTCCTCAATAAGATCGCCAAACAGGGTGATGTGCAAGCGCCGAGGTGTGCGCCCATTTTGCTCTCTGCAAGACTATCCAGCCGGGCGCCCTTCGGAACCGGGCCCGCAATGAAGCAGTTGCTGGACGCAGACTCTCTGGAGTCCCTTCCATTTTTTTACGACCCCCGATGCTTCGACGGTCTCGCTGCGCTGCTTAGCTACGTACAAGAGCAGGGCGCGCCCAACAGTAAAATCTCGGAGTTTAGTGCGGGTCTACGCGGGCACACCGAACTTCTCGACGCTATCAAAGGATTGGGATTGGAGAAGTTTCTGGCTCATGCAGAGAAACAATGCGCCAGCAAAGACGCATTCATTCTTCAGTTTCACCAGTGGCTTGATGGCTTTCGTACGCTCAAGCTCATTCATGCCCTAAGCGATCGTTGGCCCAAGTTGACCGCGGCAGAGTTCGCCCTAAGACGAACTCACCAGGGATCAGTGCCTGAGGTTCAGGCGTGAGGTGTAACCAGGTACTTTTCACCGGTCTTCATGGTGCGGTAATCGGTGGCCGCTTCTTTAGTGAGCATCTCTTCCAAATTCACCCGGCTCTTGTAAGAGCTGGCAAAAGTAGTTGTCAGGCCCGCTAGCACGCGCTGACGCATACGACCCATAGTCTCCAAACCGGCGTTTGCCAAGAACGGTGTTAGCAACCAGCCCGACAGCGTCCAGCCAAAACCGTAAGCGGGCGTTAGCATAGTCGGAGTAAAGTCCAGACGACCATAGATGTACATTTTCTTGGCCTGCTCTGAACCGTAGCGTGAGAACTCGGTCATCTTGCTCACCGCGACCTGCTCCATCGCTTTGAAACAGGTATCGACCATGTTGCCACCGCCGATGGGGTCAAAGCCGTAGTAAGCACCCGTCGTTTCGATCGCACCTTTTAGCTGCTTGAAGTAATCATCGTCCGATGAGTTCACGACGTACGTTGCGCCAAGGCCCTTCAGCAGTGCCACGTGCTCTGCTTTACGGACGATGTTTACCAGTGGGATGTCATCTTCCTGACAGATCTTCACAAGCATCTGACCGAGGTTAGACGCTGCGGCAGTGTGGAGAATTGCGCTTTGACCTTCCATTTTTGCAGTCTCGACAAAGCCAAGGGCAGTCATGGGATTTACAAAAGCAGAGGCGCCTTGCTCTGAGGTGATGTCACCCAGAGGCAGACACATACCGGCGTCGGCATAGCAGTACTGCGAATAGGCATTGCCGGGTACGCAGGCCACTCGCTGGCCCATAAGCGCCTGAGCCGCTTCGGTATCACCGGCTGCGATAACGGTACCCGCGCCTTCGTTACCTACTGGGAGTCGCTGGCCGTGGCGTGCTTTTTGAGCGCTGTAAAACGGCTCGGGCATGTCGGCAACAAATTTACCCGGCGTATATTCAGCGTTATCGAGATCAGCCGCACTGGTGAGGATCGCAAGGTCTGAGGGGTTGATCGGTGCCGCTTCCATTTGAACAAGCACTGAGTTGCCCTGGGGGGCGGCGAACTCTTTTTCTACAACTTCGACAGTGAGTTTGCCATCCGCGAGGGTGCTGTATAGCTGCTTTCCTGTAGTCATCGACCAGTGTCCTTTTTAGCTACGAACGATAAGGGGCGAAGAGTATAAACGCCCGCCAGCAAAACTGCGCCCCCTGTTTGGGCGCAGTACCAAGACCGTTATCCCGCCACCAGCCCTGCCCCCTTGGGTAAACGAAATGTCGTCACGCCACTGCCAAAGCATGGCGGAGCAAAAGAACAGCAAGCACCCACATGATTATGCCAATCATGGCATCGAGCACCTGCCAGGCCGCCGGTCTTGCAAAGATTGGGGCAAGCAAGCGCGCGCCAAACCCTAAAGCGCCAAACCAGATAAAGCTTGCCGCACAGGCACCGAAAGCAAACCATGGCTGCAGCGCTGGTGGTTGCTGCGCCCCTGCGGTGCCAACCAGCAACATGGTGTCGAGATAGACGTGGGGATTCAGCAAGGTGAACGCTGCCGCCTGTGACAGCGCCGCTCCCCGACTGAGTGAGCTACCCGTTTGATCAACAATCAGCTCCCCAGGAGCTCTCGCCCGAGAGATCGCACGCCAACCATAAATTGCCAGAAAGATGGCTCCCGCCAAGGCCATACCCTTAGCTAGCCAGACGAACTCACCCAAAGCCTTTGCCAGACCAAAGACACCCGCCGTGATCAATAACGCATCGGCGATCGCACAAAGTAGAACGACGCTACCCACGTGCTCCCGTCGCAAACCCTGACGCAGCACAAATGCGTTTTGAGCGCCGATCGCTACAATCAGACCCAGGCCCAGAGAGAAGCCTTGGGCGACAGGAGAAAAGGCGGTCAATGCAAGCTCATCGCCCAAGGTAGAACAGTATTTGTGGTGGCAATCTTCAGCCCACGAAGAATGCTGCTAGTTTGTTGCCATCCAAATCGCGGAAGTAGCTCGCATAAAAACCATCGCCCCGCTGACCGGGCTCCCCTTCACATTGCCCGCCAAGTGCAAGAGCCTTGCTGTGAAGTTCTGCGACAACTTCTTTGGACTCAGCTTGAATCGCTGCCATGCCGCCATTCCCAACAGAAGCAGGCTCCTGATTAAAGGGTTTGGTCAGAGCGATGGCGCCCGCTTCCATGGACGTACCCCAGAGGATAAACCCCTCTAGCTCCATCAAGCGCTTGGCGCCACAGACCTCAAAAAGTTCATCGTAGAATGCCGCAGCGTGATCAAACTGATTTGATCCCAAGGTTACGTATCCAAGCATTATCTAGTCCTTATAGTTTGTTGAAGTTCGGTCGCACGGCACCGGGCCGAAAAGAGCATACAGGATCATCTTTCACTGCACGGCCACCGTCTGTGAGTTGGATATTAGCGCCTGAAAACGGCCATCACATGACCAGTCGCTTGGACATAACGGTCGCACTATCCGGGCAGAGGGATGAAAACTGGCGGCTTGCCCTGATCGCAGGAGGAACATCGGGCCGAGAGGTCTCTGAATAGCCTTTGGATTCAAAGTAGGCCCCTGCGGACTCCGTCAGGAGATACAAGCTTTTAAGACCCTGACTCACCGCGAGCTTCTCGAGCTCTTTGACCATCTCACCAGCAATTCCCCGTCCTCGCAAAGCGGGGGAAGTTGCTATGGAACGTATGAGCGCCGTGTCTCCACAGCGCTCCAGTCCACCGACAGCATCCATGGTTTGCGGTGTTCCCACAACTCGAAACAGCGATAAATCCTGCTCTATCAGGTCGCCTGTGGGTAGCCCGGACTCTGTAAGAAGCTTCTCTATCCCCGGTAACTCCGCTTTTACGGGCTGCCTCTTAACGTATTGCTCTCCCTGGTGCTTGGCACGCTGAGTTACTTTCAAAGTGTAGTTCGAACAGCACTCACGTGCCTTGGGTGTTACTAGCTATTAGTTGAAGGCTGCAACTGCCGCATTAAACGTCAAAACACCCAAAGGAATGTTAGATAGAAAAAAGATGGCGAAGCGAAGCTCAATTTTGTTAACCAACGCCTGCAAGAGACTGTGCACGACTCGCAACCCAACATATGTCCAAGCAGCGTAGATACTTAGCTCGGAGTTCGCACCGAGAAGAACCAAGGACAGCACAAGCGCATAGAAGACCGTTGGCTGCTCCATCAAGTGGTTGTAGTTATCAGCCTTCCACCGCACCTTGGGAGGTAACAGCGACATTTGCACGCCAGAGGGTGCGTCGGAGTCCATTTCCAATTTCATAGCGAAAATCGCGGGTATTCGCGTGGCGTACATCCATACCCACATCACGGCAGACCAAATCACCAGGGCCACCACCGGCTGAATTAATTGAGTGCTTGCTTCCATGAGTACTCCAAAGTGTCAGGTAAACGACTCAATAAGTCGCATTTGTTTATTGTTAGTAATCGACTACGTGCGCTCCAACGATCCGATAGCTTTGTCGGCCGCTAGATCCAAACGTCATTCTCTGCTGTTAAATCGCCACCGGCTTCACCAGTATTCACCACGCCCTTTGGTTCCACCAGCATGATCTTGCACTCTGATGAAGCCCGAGGCTTGTGCTCAACACCTTTAAGGACAACGTACATTTCTCCAGTTGCGAGTGTTACCTCTCCATCTCGGAACTCTATATCCAGCACCCCCTCAATCACTATGAAAACCTCATCCGTATCAGGATGCGAGTGCCAAACGAACTCATTCTGCACCTTGGCTATCTTGAACTGGTAATCGTTCAGTTCAGCGATGACTCTTGGAGACCAGTGCTCGGAGAACTGGGAGAACTTATCTTTTAGATTTATGGGAGTGCGAGGCATCGTTTCTCCGGGGCGGAAGTACTCAAGGCGGCGCACCCGCAAAAAGCGCCTAAACATGGATGGAGACGAGATCAATCTTCAAGATAGGTTATTTAAGACCGGAACTGTAAACCATGTGTCCGGTATAAAGTGTTAAGGGTGTCTCCGGTACGGACCCTCTAAAATTGGTCGGTGTGAGAGGATTCGAACCTCCGACCCCTTCCTCCCGAAGGAAGTGCGCTACCAGGCTGCGCCACACACCGACAGTGCTTTTGCGGGCAACAAAATCATAGCAAACTCAAATGATCAGTAAACGCCTGCTTGATGGGCTAGCCATTGACTGAAGAGACTCAAACCACCCACAACCACAATCAGCATCACGAGTAGGTATAGAGGCTTGAAAGGCTTTCTCTCGACGGAGTTCACGCCGCGCTTAAGAAACGCATCGACCTTGGCTTGATCTTCCGGGTACAGCTGGCGCTCCGGGCCTTCGGTTGCTGCTGCAGTCGGGACCTCTGGTTGCTCTTGTTCTTCAGACATCTTTTCGCCTCCTGGAAACGAAAACGGGCGCGAATTATCGCGCCCGTGAAGAGATATTGCACCCCCTGAACACTAACAACAGTATTTAGGAGGCTTTCAAGGTGATCAGAATGCGAACATCGCCTCAGGCATGTCCATGAGATTGTCCGCGCCAGAAAGCAGGGACTCTTTGTGCGACAGAGTACGGGGCAGGATACGCTGAAAGTAAAAACGCGCCGTCATAAGCTTGGCTTCGTAGAACGCGGTATCACCTTCGCCCGCCGCGATCTTCTTCTGCGCGACGATCGCCATTTGCGCCCAGAAGTAGGCCAGTACCACGTAGCCCGAGTACATCAGGTAATCCACGGAAGCAGCACCCGCCTCGTCAGGATTCTCCATAGCCTTGCCGCCCACCTCGAGAGACATGGTCAACCACTCATCCTTGTAGTGGTTAAGCGGTGCGACGAATTCCGCGTGGGACTCGTCGCCATTAGCGTCGGCAAACTCGCCCATCATTTCGGTGAAACCCATGAGGAGCTTTCCACCAGAACCCAGTACCTTGCGGCCGATAAGGTCCAAAGCCTGAATACCCGTGGTTCCCTCATACAGCGTGGCAATACGCGCGTCGCGGGCTATTTGTTCCATGCCCCACTCACGGATAAAGCCGTGACCGCCATAGATTTGGATGCCGTGGTTTGCGGCCTCGAGACCGACCTCAGTAACGAACGCTTTAGCGATAGGCGTAAGCACCGCCATCAGGTCATCGGCTTTCTTGGCGCTCTCTTCGTCTCCACGCTCAACAATATCGCCAAGCTGCGCCAGGTAATACAGCATCGCGCGGCTTCCCTCGGCAATAGACTTCTGGGTCAGAAGCATACGACGCACATCAGGATGCACAATAATGGGGTCAGCCGGGCCGTCGGGATTTTTTGGCCCTGTCAGGCTGCGCATGGCCAGACGCTCGCGGGCGTACTCAAGAGAGCCTTGATAGGACAGCTCGGCGTGAGCCAAGCCCTGGATCGCCGTACCGATACGCGCGGTGTTCATGAAGGTGAACATCATGTTCAGACCACGGTTAGGCTCGCCAATCAGATAACCCTTTGCACCGTCAAAGTTCATCACGCAGGTAGCGGACGCTTTGATACCCATCTTCTTTTCGATGGACGCGCAGTGCACGCCGTTGCGATCTCCAAGGCTGCCATCTTCGTTGACGTTGAATTTAGGTACTACAAACAGCGAGATACCCTTTGTGCCTTCGGGTGCATCCGGCATACGAGCAATCACGATGTGCACGATGTTGTCTGACATGTCGTGCTCACCGGCGGAGATAAAGATCTTGGTACCAGTAATCGCGTAGCTGCCATCAGCCTGTGGCTCGGCCTTGGTGCGAAGAAGACCCAGATCCGATCCGCAATGGGATTCAGTGAGACACATAGTGCCAGTCCAGTTGCCCGCTACCAGCTTGGGCAGATACTGTTCTTTCTGCTCCGGCGAGCCGTGTGCTTCAAGAGTCTTGATGCATCCGTGCGACAAGCCAGGGTACATGCCCCAAGACCAATTCGCTGTTCCGGTGAGCTCGCTAATTACGATGCCCAGCATGCTGGGCATATTCTGTCCGCCAAATTCGGGTTCTGCAGCCAGTGACGGCCAGCCATTATCCACATACTGCTTATAAGCGTCGGCAAAACCTTCTGGAGTCTTAACTCCCTCTTCGGACCATACGCAACCTTCCTCGTCGCCGCTTTGGTTCAGCGGTGAGAGTACGTTCTCAGCAAACTTAGCGCCTTCTTCGATGATGGCGCTCATGAGATCGGGTGTCGCTTCTTCGTAGCCTTTCAGACCGGCATACAAATTTTCTGTATCCAACACCTCGTTGATCACAAACTCGATGTCGCGCAGTGGCGCTTTATAAGTTGGCATAACTATCTCTCCCCATAGCGTCGGCGTGTGCACTCGTCATTTGCGAGGCCTTAGGCCTATGTGTTCAGTGTTAACTTCTGGGGGCATTATAGTCAAAATTGATGAATTTGCATGGATAAATTTGTGACATGACCAGCAAGAAGCTGGTCAAAGAATCGGTCAAATGCTGATCAAGAGCGGCACACTAATCCGGCCCAATTAAAAATAGCAAGCACTTACTTACCTCAAGAGCTACTAGTTTAAAGACCAATAAAGCTCGACTAGAGGTTCATGGCATTGTAAAAGCGGGGATCCGACGAAGGCTCATCCAGCACCTCCCGCTCTTCTGGATTGATACCCAATCGCGCAAACAGCGCCAAATCGGTGTTGGCCTCGGGATTGGCCGTCGTAAGTAACTTCTCGCCGTAGAAAATCGAGTTGGCTCCGGCCAAAAATGCCAAAGCCTGGGTCTGGTCATTCATGTCTTCGCGGCCCGCGGAGAGGCGTACATGGGACCGGGGCATGAGAATCCGCGCCACCGCTATGGTGCGCACAAACTCAAAAGGATCAAGATCGCTGGCTTCCGCCAGGGGCGTGCCTGGCACGCGTACCAGCATGTTGATGGGTACACTCTCAGGGTGCTCGGGGAGATTCGCAAGTTGTTGTAACAGTCCCACGCGATCACCGGCATCTTCGCCCATACCTACAATGCCGCCGCTGCAGACTTTCATGCCGGCGTCGCGCACATGTTCAAGGGTTTCGAGTCGGTCAGCGTAAGTCCGCGTAGTGATGATGTCGCCGTAGTACTCCGGCGAGGTATCGAGATTGTGGTTGTAGTAATCAAGACCCGCCTCAGCGAGAGTTTGCGCCTGCGTATCACTGAGCATTCCCAGCGTCATGCAGGTCTCCAAACCCAGACCCTTGACCCCTTCGATCATGGCAGTAAGGGCAGGTAAATCCCGATCCTTAGGAGATCTCCACGCGGCACCCATGCAAAAGCGAGTAGCCCCGGAACGACGAGCAGCTCTTGCCTGATCAAGCACCTGATTAACTTCCATCAACGCCTCAACGGACAAACCCGTATCAAAGCGCGTGCTTTGAGGGCAATAAGCGCAGTCTTCGGGGCAGGCGCCGGTTTTGATCGAAAGCAAAGTGCTCACTTGGACTTCATTCGGGTCAAAATATGCACGATGCATAGACTGCGCACGGAACAATAAGTCATTGAAAGATAAAGCAAAAAGTGCTCCCACTTCTTCGCGCTGCCAGTCGTGGCGGAGGAGTGTCGAATCAGGCTCAACCACAGCCGCGCGCTCACCAACCGGACCGCACTCGATACCGTCCGCAATAGGTGTCTGGGTCTCATTTGCTGACAGGGGCTTGTTCATAGGCGAGCTCTCGTGGGGAGCCCGCCATGGTAGGTCATACAAGCGCACTGTCAACTTTTTATGATCAACAAGGTTAACAGCGTGGTGACGACCTTTGGCGTAGCCACGATCGACTACTTGGCGCCACAGCGTTGCATCTACTGCGACCAGCCGAGCCATTGCAGCCAAGCCATCTGCGAGGTTTGCCAGGACGCGCTTACACCCAATGATCAACCCTGTCCCGGGTGCGCCCTTCCGGGAATGGGTAATCGGCTCTGTCCAGCTTGTCTGGAGACTGAACCCGTTTTAGCAAGCGTGACCGCTGCCTATGAGTACGATGCGGCTCTAGCGTACTTTATGTACCGCTGGAAATATATTGGGGAACAAAGACTGTCGGCAACGGCTGCTAAATTATTATTAAATGTAGATATTTGCATCAAAAATGCCGATATCGTGCTTGCAACGCCGCTCCATTGGCAGCGCCAACTTCGTCGTGGATTCAACCAGAGCGAGGACTTGCTCAGAGCACTGTGTGGGCTGCGATCAAGCCTTGAGCCAACGCCTAAAAAGATCGCCAAACTCAGCCGACACAAGGCTACCAAAGCCCAAGCCCGTGCCACTCGTTCTGAGCGTTTGGAAAACCTCAGCGGCGCCTTCACGATACAAGGCAACGTAAGCGGTTGTTCGGTAGCCATTGTTGATGACGTCTGCACCACCGGTGCAACGGGTAACGCCATGGCGAGGGTCCTGTTGGACGCGGGAGCCAGTGAAGTTCATCTCTATTGTCTTGCCCGCACGCCTTCGCGTTGACCTACAATGGGGTGATGTTTTCTACGCCACACTTCTCCGTCATTCTCTTTAAATTTTTTAGCTTTATCGACGCCCTCCGCTTGAGCCGTATCAAACTATCAAGACCCCGTGCATCATTGGTTTTAAGCGCGCTACTCGCAGCAGGGCAAGCCTTTGCAGCTGACGTGCCGTCATTGAACGTAGCCGTTGCCGCCAACTTCCGCGTTGCCGCCCAGAGTCTGGGCGAGAACTTCACCGCCCACACCGGGGTGTCAGTGCAGATCAGCAGTGCATCGACGGGTGTACTGGCTGCACAAATGCGTCGAGGCGCACCCTTTGACGTGCTTTTGGCGGCCGATTACGCAAGACCTCAGGGACTCGTCGACGATGGAACCAGTCCCGATCCAGCCCAGTGCTACGCCGAAGGCTCGCTGGTTCTTCTGGGAGCAGATGCCATCGGGCCAGCTCTCGCTGACGCCAGTAAAAGCATAGCCATAGCCAACCCGCGATCGGCGCCCTACGGCACAGCGGCCTTAGCCGTTTTAGCCCGCGACGGTTTTGCGAGCGCCGCCGAGCGTCGCGTCGTTCGCGGCAACAATGTACAGCAAGCCCTGCAGTTCTATCTAAGCGGTGGTGCGGATTTAGCGCTCGTCGCCCGATCTTTGAGTCCGAACTCGGGAACAACAATCCCTCGCTCCTGGTATCCACCGATTGAGCAATTCGCCGTACTCAATGCCGAGTCTGAGAACCTCAAGACCGCTCGAGCATTTCTTGACTATCTTTTGAGTCCTGAGGCTACGCCGGTACTCGAAAGCTTTGGGTACAAACAGTGCTCTTAAGTACCCCGGAGTGGCAGGCGGTATTTCTGACTCTGCGTCTGGCAGCGGTGAGCACGGTGATTCTTATTGTGTTGGGTACTCCGCTGGCGTACTGGCTGTCGCGTCAGCGGGGTTCCTTCGCCGCTCTCATCGAAGCGCTTGTGGCCTTGCCATTGGTGCTGCCACCAACGGTACTCGGCTTTTATCTGCTTTTGGCGTTGGCTCCCAGTGCCCTGCCGGGTCAGCTATGGCAAACGGTGACGGGAACACAACTGGCCTTTAGTTTTTCGGCGCTTGTCGTGGGTTCGGTGATTTATTCGCTACCCTTCGTTGTCCAGCCGTTACAGCAGGCGTTCAGTCGCGTTCCGGACACGCTGCTGCAGGCAGGGGCGACATTGGGAGCAAGTCCCCTAGAGCAGTTTCGCGCTATCACCTTGCCATTGTGTAAACGCAGCTTTGTCATAGCGGGCGCTCTCGGCTTCGCTCATACCGTGGGTGAGTTTGGCGTCGTACTCATGATTGGCGGCAATATTCCGGGGGAGACACAAGTACTCTCTATTGCCCTCTATGATCACGTCGAAGCTATGGACTACGGCAGCGCGCATCAAATCGCTATCGGCCTGGTCGCATTTTCCCTACTACTGTTGTTTTGGCTATACCGTGATCGCGGTTGGCGGATCGGTCGATGAGCCATCTCTCAATTAACATCGAGCACCGCGATGCGTCGGGGTTTTATCTCAGTATCGAAACGCAGATTCAGCTGACGGGTGTAACCGCGCTATTTGGTCCCAGCGGTAGCGGCAAGACCACGATCCTCAACTGTATTGCGGGGCTTCGGCCCGACATCGCAGAAGCCACTATCACCTTCGACAACGACAGGTGGCAAAAAGAAAAGCAGCACACGCCGCCCTGGCAGAGGTCCGTAGGCTATGTGTTTCAGGATGCGCGATTGTTTCCCCACATGACGGTCGCTCAGAATACGGCATTTGCAGCAAAGCATGCCACGGCACCCCCCAATAGTATCGAAATCGCCAGATGGATGAACATTGAGTCATTAATGGATCGACTACCGGAGACTCTGTCCGCTGGGCAACAGGCACGCGTTGCCATCGCCCGGGCGCTCATGCGCGATCCACAACTACTGCTGCTAGATGAGCCCCTGGCGAATCTGGATAAGGCCGCAGCGGCACAATGTCTGGCGTGCCTTGCGCGTATTCATCGGGAAAGAGATCTGCCCATCATTTACGTTAGCCATCAGATTGAAGAGGTCAGTACCATCGCGGATCAGATCCTGCTCATCGAAGATGGAAAAATCACTGAACAAGGGGCGCTGCTGGAACTGGCCAGCAAACTGGATACACAACTTGCCGAGGATGACGCCGCCGCCAGTCTGTTGTCGGTGGAAGTGGTTGATACGGACACAAACTTTGGACTCACAGAGCTTAGTGTGGACGGGCAGTCGCTCTGGGTTGCGGGAGACGAACATCGTGGCAGCACTCGACGCTTGCGTGTGCCCGCCCGGGATGTAAGTGTCTGCCGTGAGTGGCCGATCGACACAAGCATCCAGAACATATTGCCCGTGACGCTTAGGGAAATCAGGCAGCTATCAAACGCGCACTGCCTCCTGCGACTGCAACTATCCGAACAATGCCTGCTAGCGCGTATTACCCGGCGCTCTCAGGAAGATCTCAAACTGCAACCGGGTGATCACCTGTTTGCGCAAATCAAAAGTACGGCCTTACTGGGCGACACGCGATGAGTAGCCACCCCTTTGATGTCCTCACTCCCGACGCAATCATAGACGCGGTAGAGGCTGCTGGCTTTGTCAGCGATGCACGACTACTCGCACTTAACAGCTACGAGAATCGCGTGTATCAGGTGGGTATCGAAGACGACACACCGCTCATCGTGAAGTTCTATCGGCCGGGTCGTTGGACCGAGGATCAACTGCGCGAAGAGCATAGTTTTAGCGAAGAACTAGTAGAGGCGGAGATACCCGTCGTGGCACCGCTCATCTCTGAGAATGGAGAGACCGTCCATCGTTGGGGCGAGCTACTGTACACGTTGTTCCCTCGACGCGGCGGACATGCACCCGAGTTCGACAATCTCGATAACCTGCTTGTTCTGGGTAGGACACTGGGCCGTATCCATGCCATTGGCGCGACCAAACCTTTTAGTCATCGTCCCCGTTTAGAGGGACAGGCAATAATCGATGAAAGCCGCGACTTACTGCCCGAGAACTTCATACCGGCAGAGCTGAAGACTGCGTACATCACACTGCTTGATGACCTTGAACGGGAACTCTCTCCGAAGATTGAACAAATCGAAGCGGCGGGAGGAATCCGTGTGCATGGCGATTGCCACGGCGGAAACATTCTCTGGCGCGACGACACGGCGAACTTTGTGGACCTCGATGATTGTATGACCGCCCCCGCAATTCAGGATCTGTGGATGTTTTTATCCGGCGAACCCCACGAGCAAGAGATCCAGCTCGGCGAGGTCATCGCCGGATACGAAGAATTTTTTGAGTTTGACCCGAGGGAGTTGCACTGGATAGAAACGCTGCGGACTCTGCGCATCATCCGTTATGCCGCCTGGCTAGCACGGCGCTGGGACGATCCGGCCTTTCCTAAGGCCTTTCCGTGGTTTAACACCGAGCGTTACTGGTCGGATCATATTTTGGAACTACGGGAGCAGTTCTCGCGATTACAGGAGCCGGTACTGAGACTGCTTTAACCACTGGCGCAACTTAGGCCCTGCGCGACGCTGGATACACAACACTCCACAGCCAAGCCCAAAATCCATTCTTGCCAAGCACCATCCGATCCACCTCATCAAAAAAGCGCAGCTGCCCTTCGGGGTCCGAAAAGTAATCAAGGCGAGTAGTCATTTCTCGGTCTGCGTCGAGCGCTTTGACGACCTGCGCAGGGTTTCCAGCCACTATTACATTAGAAGGCACATCTTTGGTCACCACGGACCGTGCAGCCACCACACTGTTTTTACCAATGGTGACGCCCTTAAGCACCGTAGCGTGATCTCCTAACCAGACGTTATCCCCGATGTGCACCGGCGTCACCCGCTCGCTGCGCTGGGTACGATCGTAAATTGTGTGCCAGTCCGAATCAGTAATGTAGGTACCGTTGGCCATCATGACGCCATCCCCAATGGTGATTTCGTCGGATGCGCTGAGCCGCGAACCCGGACTCATCAACACGCCTCGGCCAATGCGGATAGATCCCGCTCCGGCCTCACGACCCCAGACGCCTATCTCTACGCGGTGCATCGGCTCTGCGACGGCGGTAAAACACTCTCCGATATGAATATTTGGCCCGGAGATAATCACGTAACGCGGCTTCATAAAAGTCGAGTAATCGCCCAGGCTCGCGCACTCGGGACGTAAAAAGTAATCGACGTACCATCGGCGATAACGCAGGTAGGCTTTTTTGACCCAGTAGGGCCTCAGATCATCACGCATGCAGAGACAATAAGTTTGCGACTTTCGAAGCGCTAACCGTATCATCTCCAGCCCGATTCCAACCAATCACCCTTGGCGATGCAGTCACCTTCCCGGCAGATACAGAGCAGTCAGCGCGGCGTCCATTCGGGACTGCCAGCGCTGATTCGTCGTCACCAGCAACATGCCTGGCAAAAACCGGTTCAAGAGGTAGATCTGCCGGCTCTCGAGCACTTGGACAGTGCGCTAGAGAGTCATAGGGGAGCCGTGGTTCTCGACTCTTTTTGCGGAACTGGTCAGAGCACCGCGCTGCTTTGCCAGCGCTACCCAGACGCTCTTGTCATCGGCGTAGACAAATCCTCTCACAGGCTGAGCCGGCGGCCAGCTTTGCCGGAGAACGGTGTGCTACTTCAGGCACATTGCGAGGCGGTGTGGCGGCATCTTGTCGAACGCGAGACGCAACTTTCAGCCCATACCATTCTGTATCCCAATCCCTGGCCAAAGCCCGGACATCTGGGACGCCGCGTCCACGGTCATCCCGCTTTTCCATTACTGCTGGCGCTCGGCGGTGCATTGGAACTGCGTAGCAACTGGCAACTGTATGTTGAAGAGTTCGGTGTTGCGCTAAGCCTCCTCGGTTACCCATCTCGGGTGGCCACAGTGCCATCAGAGGAGGAGCCGCTAACACTGTTTGAGGAGAAATATCGGCAGAGCGGGCACGCCTTGTGGTCACTTACCGCCCGCATTGGGTCGCCAGCGCGAACACAGATTACCCAAGATCACGCATGAAGACTTCACTGCAATCGGCTACCCTTAGAGCTATGAAACGAGGAACAAGCCTATGATGCCCGGAATCGATGATCCGATCTGGCAGCGAATCTGTGAAGAGACGCGGCAGCACTCGCAGGATGAGCCTGTGCTCGCCAGTTACCTGCACGCCACTATACTTAATCACAAACGGATTGAGCGTTCCCTAAGCTTCTTGCTGGCGAACCAGCTGGATAGTCCCGCGGCCTCATCGTTACTCTTACGTGAGGTCATGCTAGAGGCCTTTGAGGCAGATCCAGAGATCTTGGACGCAGTTCGCGCCGATCTCCTCGCGGTTCTCGAGAGAGACTCCGCGACGCATGAGCTTTACACGCCGTTTCTGTACTCGAAAGGTTTCCATGCCCTCGAGGCACACCGGGTATCGCATTGGCTTTGGACTAATGGCCGGGAAGCCCTCGCGCTTTTCTTCCAGAATCGCGTCAGCACCAAGTTTGCGGTCGACATTCACCCCGCCGCGCGTATCGGCAAGGGAATCATGCTCGATCACGCTACGGGTCTGGTCATTGGCGAAACTGCCCGCGTGGGTAATAACGTATCGATACTGCAATCCGTGACCCTGGGCGGCACCGGTAAAGAGGATGGCAATCGTCATCCAAAAATCTGCGACGGCGTTTTAATCAGCGCAGGAGCCAAGATCCTTGGAAACATCTGCGTAGGTGAAGGGGCCAAAGTCGGCGCTGGCAGCGTTGTGCTGGAACCCGTTGCGCCGCATACGACTGTCGCCGGCGTTCCCGCCAAAGTCGTGGGTAAACCGGCTACCGATCAGCCGGCTCTAGACATGGATCACGCCTGGCCCTGCTGCGACGATTGAGATTGATCGCCTGCGCGTCTCGCCACAGTTCGTTCTCAATCTCGATGATACTGGGGTGACAACTCAATCACTGCATCAACGAACGCCGACACATGATCGGGATTTACCCCCGGCGTGATGCCGTGACCGAGGTTGAAGATGTGGCCACTGCCGTGTCCAAAGCCAGCGAGGATACTGGCGACTTCTTCGCGAATTCGCTCAGGTGATGCAAACAGCATCATGGGATCCATATTGCCCTGTAGTGCCACGCGATCACCCACAAGTTTCTTCGCTGTGGCGATATCGGTCGTCCAGTCGATGCCCACAGCCTGAGCACCGCAATCAGCAATCGTCGGCAGCCACTGCCCGCCACCCTTGGTAAACACGATAACGGGTACGGGGCGGCCATCAGCTTCACGAGGCAGGCGCGACACAATGCGCTGCATGTATTTGAGGGAGAACTCCTTGTAAGCCGCCGCGCTCAGGCTGCCGCCCCAGGTATCAAAAATCTGCAAAGCCTGCGCTCCGGCCTCAACCTGCGCCGTGAGGTAATCGGCAACGGCATCTGCCAGTAGGGTGAGCAGCTCATGCATCAACTCCGGTTGATCGTAAGCCATAGTCTTCACCCGGGAGAAGTCTTTGGACGAGCCGCCTTCTACCATGTAGGTGGCCAGCGTCCAGGGCGAACCCGAAAAACCAATGAGAGGAACCGAACCATTAAGCTCCTTACGAATGGCACTGACCGCATCCATAACGTAGCCCAGATCATCACTCGCCTTAAAAGAGTTCAGTCCCGCAAGATCCTCGGCGCTGCGCACTGTTTTTCTAAAACGTGGTCCTTCACCGGTCTCAAAATAGAGTCCCAGTCCCAAGGCATCTGGAATCGTAAGAATGTCTGAAAACAGAATCGCCGCATCCATCGCGTAACGACGCAGCGGTTGCATGGTTACTTCGCAAGCAAGCTCAGTGTTTTTACACAGATCCAAAAACGACCCGGCCTGTTCTCGGGTCGCTCGATACTCAGGGAGATAACGACCGGCTTGGCGCATCATCCAAAGGGGTGTGCGGTCCACAGGCTGACGCATTAATGCGCGTAAGAAACGGTCGTTTTTCAGTTCACTCATCGTTATTTTTTTCCTCAATCGGTCTTTTGAGACCCCTGATTTACAAACTCAATGTGGTTTCGAGTAACTCTTGGCTGGGAGACTAAACCTCCAGATAATCCAGAATACCCTCAGCGGCCTGGCGACCTTCCCAGATTGCGGTCACGACGAGATCCGAACCGCGGACCATGTCGCCACCGGCAAACACCTTGGGATTACTGGTCTGAAAGCCAAACTTCTGATGTTCCTGTGCGACCACGCCGCCCCAGTCATTAACAGCTACGCCCACGTCGTCGAACCACGGTGCAGGGCTTGGCTGAAAACCAAAAGCCATGATCACGGCATCAGCCTCCAGCACTTCTTCGCTGCCGGGAATCGCTTCGGGACGTCGGCGACCGTCAGGACCGGCTTCTCCCAGTCGCGTCTCAACAGTCTTAACACCGCAGGCATCGCCAAAATACTCAACGACTTCCACGGGTTGGCGATTAAACAAAAACTCCACACCTTCTTCACGCGCGTTCGCAACTTCCTTGCGAGAGCCGGGCATGTTTTCCTCATCGCGACGGTAGGCGCAAATCACGTGTTCCGCTTGCTGGCGCACCGCGGTACGAACGCAATCCATGGCAGTATCGCCGCCACCTAGAACAACGACACGTTTACCTTTTAGATTAACGTAGGCGTCGGGATGTTGCTCAAATCCGAGATTATTGTTGACGTTACCAATGAGGTAATCGAGGGCCTTATGCACGCCTGGCAGATCCTCTCCAGGGAAGTTTCCCTGCATGGGCGTGTAGGTTCCCATGCCCAGAAAAACTGCATCGTAATCCTCAAGCAGAGTTTCCATACCAATATCGCGGCCAATCTCGGTATTCAGCTGAAACTCCATGCCCATTTCCGTGAAGATCTCGCGGCGGCGCATCATCACCTGTTTTTCAAGCTTGAATTCGGGAATACCAAAAGTGAGCAGACCGCCAATCTCCGGGTAGCGATCAAAAATCACCGGCTTAACACCTGCGCGAACCAATATATCAGCACAGCCTAGCCCGGCAGGCCCCGCGCCAATAATCGCGACGCGCTTATCTGTGGGTACCACGTTCGAGAGATCAGGTCGCCAACCCATGGCCAGGGCGGTGTCAGTGATGTATTTCTCTGCCGAGCCAATGGTCACCGCACCAAAACCATCATTAAGGGTACAGGCACCCTCGCACAAACGATCCTGAGGACATACGCGACCGCATACTTCCGGCAGCGTGTTGGTCTGATGACTAAGCTCTGCGGCTTCAAACAGATTGCCGTCGCTAACCAGCTTTAGCCAGTTGGGAATAAAGTTGTGAACCGGACACTTCCACTCGCAATAGGGATTACCGCACTCGAGGCATCGATCACTCTGATCCTCTACCTGCGTCTTGGTAAAGGGGTCATAAATCTCGACATACTCGGTCTTACGAGCGGGCATATGCTTTTTATCGGGATCGGCACGGCCGACATCGATAAACTGAAAGTTGTTACTTACGCGTCCACTCATAGAGGTCGCTCCGGTCTGTATCCTAGTCAGTCTCTCGCAGGCGGCTCAGCAGTTGCTGAAGATCGGCGGCCTTGGGTTTCACCAGCCAGAACTTGCCTACGTAGTCTTCAAAATTTTCCTGAATCTCTCGACCCCAGGCAGAGTCTGTCTCCGCCACATGTTGGGTGAGAATATCCATAAGGTGCGTTCGATACGCCTCCATATACTCGGAGCTCACACGATGAATCTCGACCAGCTCGCTGTTATAGCGGTCGATAAACTGGCGCTGCTGATCCAGTACGTAGGCAAAGCCGCCCGTCATACCGGCACCAAAGTTGACCCCGGTATCACCCAGTACCGTCACGCAACCACCGGTCATGTACTCACAACAGTGGTCTCCGGCACCCTCTACTACTGCATGGGCGCCCGAGTTACGCACCGCAAAGCGCTCGCCAGCAATACCCGCGGCGTAAAGCGCTCCACCCGTTGCACCATAAAGGCAGGTGTTGCCAATAATGGTGGTTTCCTGGGAGGCGTATCTACTGTTGGCCGGAGGATAGATAACCAGCTTGCCGCCAGCCATTCCTTTGCCGACATAGTCATTGCTGTCGCCCTCAAGATACATATGCAGGCCACCGGCGTTCCAAACGCCGAAGCTCTGACCTGCCGTACCACTGAGCCTGAGAACTACTGGCGATTCTTCCATGCCCATGTTGCCATGATGTCGGGCGATCTCCCCCGACAATCGTGCACCGATAGACCGATCGCAATTGGTCACGGTAAATGCAAACTCACCGCCGCTGCCGGCCTCGATCGCAGACAAAGTCTCGGTCAGCATGGCCTCAGCTTTCTCACCGCGATCGAAGGGATCGTTCGAGGCAACCATACAAAACTCCGGCTGCCCTTCTGCATCCTCTGACTTATGCAAAATCGGCGCAAGATCCAGAGACCGCTGTCTAGGCGTATCGCCGGGCAGTCTGTGCAAAAGATCCGTGCGGCCAATCAACTCCTCCAGAGAGCGCATACCCAGGCTTGCCAACCACTCGCGGGTTTCCTCAGCAACAAAGGTGAAGAAGTGCACCACCATTTCTACCGTGCCGTTGAAATGATCGTCGCGCAGATGCTCGTTCTGGGTGGCCACGCCGGTAGCGCAATTATTCAAGTGGCAAATACGCAGGTACTTACAGCCCAGTGCAACCATGGGCGCGGTACCAAAGCCAAAGCTCTCTGCCCCGAGTATGGCTGCCTTTATGACGTCTAAGCCGGTCTTCATACCACCATCCGCCTGCAGGCGAACATTGCCGCGCAGCCCATTCCCCCGGAGGGTTTGCTGAACTTCTGCAAGGCCCAATTCCCAGGGAGAGCCCGCGTGACGAATTGACGTCAGCGGACTGGCCGCCGTTCCGCCGTCATAACCACTGATGGTGATGAGGTCGGCATAAGCCTTGGCAACGCCAGCTGCAATCGTTCCCACACCGGGCTCAGAAACCAGTTTTACAGAGACTAGGGCCGTCGGATTGACCTGCTTAAGATCGAAGATCAGCTGAGCCAGATCTTCAATGGAGTAAATATCATGATGGGGCGGCGGCGAGATTAGGGTCACGCCCGGCACTGAATAACGCAATCGGGCAATCAGCTCGTTAACCTTGCCGCCGGGTAGCTGCCCACCTTCTCCGGGCTTAGCGCCCTGAGCAACCTTGATCTGAAGCACCTCAGCGTTCACCAGATAATGCGGCGTGACACCAAAGCGACCGGAGGCGATCTGCTTGATCTTCGACACACGCTCGGTGCCAAAGCGCGCGGGGTCTTCACCGCCTTCGCCTGAGTTTGAACGAGCCCCTACGCGGTTCATCGCGGCCGCCAAGGCTTCGTGGGCCTCTGGGCTCAAAGCGCCCAGGGACATGCCCGCCGAGTCAAAGCGCTTCATGATCGCTTCTACAGGCTCCACCTCATCAATGGGTATGGGGCCGGTGCTTGCTACCGGGGTAAACAAATCTCTGAGCGTCGCGACCGGACGTTCGTTAACCAGCTTGGCGTAACTCTGATAGCGGGAGTACTCGCCGGTGGACACAGCTTGCTGGAGCGTCGTAACGACATCAGGATTAAAAGCGTGATACTCCTGCCCATGGACGTACTTTAAGAGGCCGCCCTGGCTAATCCCTTTACGATGACTACTCGCCCATCGCGCCAGAGCTTCGGAGTCTTCCTGAAGATCGACAAATCGTGCGCCTTCGATGCGGCTGGCCACACCACAAAAGGCCAGGTCGACAACTTCTCTCGCCAAACCCACCGCTTCAAAGAGCTGTGCACCGCGATAGGAACTCACCGCAGAGATGCCCATCTTGGACATAATCTTGAGCAGGCCTTTGTTCAGTCCGCGCCGATAGTTTTTGTAGCAAACACCCGGATCACCCAGCAGCTCACCGCTACGCAAGAGCTCTTCCAACACTGAGTAGGCGAGATAGGGATACACCGCGGTGGCGCCAAATCCGAGCAAGCAGGCAATCTGATGCGAGTCCCGGGCACTCGCAGTCTCCACCAGCAAGTTGGCGTTGCAGCGTAAGCCCACCTGAATGAGATGATGATGCACAGCGCCTGTGGCCAGCAGACTGTGAATAGGAAGTCTGTCATCCTCGATGCGCCGATCTGACAGCAACAAAAGCGTGTTGCCATCGTTTACCGCGGCTTCGGCCTGTAGCTTGAGTGCTTCGACAGCACTTTTAAGATCGGTCTCTTTGGGGTCGAAGCTGCAATCGAGTTCCCCTATCTGAAAACCCGGACGATCAAGGTTGATCAGCGTATTGAACTTTCCTTGAGACAAAACCGGAGAAGTCAAAATTACCCGGTCGGCGTGTTCTGGCCCCAAATGGAACAGGTTTCGCTCTACGCCAATCGCTGTCTCCAGCGACATCACGATGGCTTCTCGCAGGGGGTCAATAGGCGGATTGGTTACCTGGGCAAACTTCTGGCGGAAATAGTCATACAGTGAGCGCTGTTTTAGCGACAACACGGCCATGGGCGTATCGTCACCCATGGAACCCACAGCCTCGTTGCCGGACTCCGCCAGCGGGCGCAGTACCTGTTCCCGCTCTTCAAAGCTGACCTGAAACATCTTCATGTACGCGTCAAGGTTCTCGGGGTCGATACCCTGAGCGCCCTCGTCTTGAAAACTCCCCACGATGCGCTGGGAACTCTCTTTGAGCCAGCGCTTGTAGGGGTGCGCCGACTTCAGACGATTGTCGATATCGTCGGTCTGTAGAAACTCTCCCGTGTGCGTGTCAATAACCAATAGCTGGCCGGGCCCCACACGTCCCTTCGCCACAACGTCCTCGTTCCGGTAGTTGTAAGTACCTACCTCGGACGCAACGGTAATAAAGCCGTCGGTGGTGCGCACCCATCGCGCAGGACGCAGACCGTTTCGATCCAGCAAGCACACGGCATAGCGACCATCGGTGAGCACGATACCCGCGGGTCCATCCCAGGGCTCCATGTGCATGGAGTGATACTCGTAGAACGCTTTGAGATCAGGATCGATGGATTCGATGTTCTGCCAGGCGGGCGGAATCAGCATGCGCAGAGCCCTGGGCATATCGACGCCACCGGTGAGCAGAACGTCCAGCATATTGTCCAGACTCGAAGAGTCAGAACCGCTGCGGTTCACCAGCGGGGCAATATCCGCGATGTCCGGCAAGCGGTCATTTTCAAACAACGCCGTGCGAGCAGTCGCCCAGTTCCGATTGCCATCAATCGTGTTAATCTCGCCGTTGTGTGCGAGGAGCCTGAAGGGCTGTGCCAGGGGCCAGCGAGGCATGGTGTTTGTCGAAAAACGCTGGTGGAAAACGCAAATCGCGGTGCACAGGCGCTCGTCAGACAGGTCATGATAAAAACGCGGTAAATCTACCGGCATGACCAGGCCTTTATAAGCAATCACCCGTGAAGAGAGGCTGCAAATATAAAACTCGGCGTCGTCGGCGGTCGCGATCTCAGTTTTTCGACGCACAACAAACAGCGCCGTGGATAGCTGGTCCTGCGTTAAGTCTTTTGCATCCACAAAAACCTGTTCTATGCGCGGTAGTCCGGCTAAGGCGATTTCACCACATACCGATGTGTCGACGGGCACTTCGCGCCAGCCCACAACTACCAGCCCTTGGTCGCGCAGAGCGGTCTCTAGAGCGTCACGACCCGCTTGAGCCGCGGCGGCATCCTGATTAAGGAAAATCTGCCCGACGGCCAAGCGGCCAATGTTGTCGGCATCAAAATGCTCTTTAGCGAGGGCACGCATGAACGCTTCGGGCATTTGCATCAGCAATCCACAACCGTCACCGGTGCGCCCGTCCGATGCGATACCGCCACGGTGGGTCATGCAGGTCAGGGATTCGATGGCCACCTGCAACAGGCGGTGACTCGCATCTCCGGACATATGCGCGATAAGACCGAATCCGCAGTTGTCGCGGAATTCCTCAGGACTGTATAGGCCTGCGCTCATACTCAGGTTTTATTCCTTTCAAAAACAATAACTTGTGGTCGTTCTCAAGACCAAGAGCGTCGACCGATACCTGCTGCTGCGTGGTTTTTATTGCAGGCGGGGGGGAGCAAGTTTACACAGATGCTAAAAGCGGAACAAACCCGTTTAAACGGTCGAAAAAGGCGTGAGAAATGACTCTAATTCAGCCTCGGAAACATCATCAACTATGCAGGCTTGTCCGATCTCCTCCAGGAGTACCAGCCGCAGCCTGCCATCCACAACTTTTTTGTCGCGCAGCATGTGCTGTTTCCAACTAGCGGTGGACATATCTACTGGCGGAGACGTCGGCAGAGACATTGTTGACAGCCACGTCACAAGACGCTCCACGTCTTCATCGGTAATCCAGCCGCGACTCACCGAGAGCCGGGCAGCGAGAACCATACCTGCGGCCACCGCTTCTCCGTGAAGCCATTGGCCATAACCCTGAGCAGCTTCGATAGCGTGTCCAAAGGTATGACCCAGATTTAGGGTGGCACGTATGCCTCCCTCGCGCTCATCTTCCGCGACGACCCGCGCCTTGGCAGCACAGCTGCGCTTGATAGCCTCTCGCAGAACAGCCTTATCCCGAGCTAACAAATCCGCACTATGCTGGTGCAACCACTCATAAAAAGCCGGGTCACAAATCAGGCCGTATTTGATCACCTCGGCAAGTCCTGCTGAGTACTCCCGCGCAGGCAAACTATCCAGAACATCCGGGTCGATAAAAACAGCCTGTGGCTGGTAAAAGGCGCCGATCATGTTCTTGCCAAGCGGATGATTTACACCGGTTTTGCCGCCGACACTGGAGTCCACCTGGGCCAGCAGAGTGGTGGGAATCTGCACAAAGCTAACCCCGCGCTGATAGCTTGCCGCTGCGAAGCCGGCCATATCGCCTACTACGCCGCCACCGAGAGCGATAAAGCTCGTACTGCGATTGTGATTGTCCCTAAGCGCGGTATCAAAGATCTGCTCAAGGGTCGCGAGGGTCTTGTGCTCCTCGCCATCGGGCAGCAGAACTTGAGACACCTGCAGCGATGGGTCTAAACCGGCGAGCAACCGATCAAGGTACAACGGCGCCACGGTGGTATTGCTAACAACAACGACCTGATTGCCTTTGATATGCCGCTTAAGACGCGCACTGTCATCCAGCACCCCGCTTTCGATATAAATCGGGTAGCTACGCTCAGCGAGTTGGACATTAAGGGTCGTGTTGGGGGTACTCATGGACAAATGGACCGCGCTCTAATCTGTGGCGCGCTAAGGTAACTGCGCAAGCAGCCTCTGTGCAATCACCTTGGGACTACTGCTGTCGGTATCAATCACGTAATCCGCAATATCGCGATAAAGGGGGTCGCGCAGCTCAAACAACTCTCGGAGGGTCGTTTCGGGGTCATTGCCATTGAGTAAAGGCCGGCTGCGGTCACCGCGCGTCCGACGGATTTGCTCATTAAGGGTTGCGTGGAGATAGATGACAAAGCCGCGGGACGCAAGGACGCGACGATTAGCTTCGCGCATGACGACTCCCCCTCCTGTAGCGAGGACGGTGTGATCGAGAAGGGTCATCTCTTCAATGACAGATTCTTCGCGGTTGCGAAAACCTTCCTCGCCCTCAACGTCAAAGATCCACGCAATATCGGCGCCGGTGCGGTTTTCTATTTCGGAATCACTGTCAGCAAAGCCCAGCTTCAGGCCGCGCGCAAGGAGCTTGCCAATGGTTGTTTTGCCGGCTCCCATGGGGCCCACAAGAAAAACGCGGTTGAAATTACTCACAAAGCGCTGCTCACAAACTCAGTGCCGACAAGCCCTGGCGGCACCAAGCATGCATTAATCGAGCAATGTATCGGCGAGAATCCGTGGCGTTATGAAGATCAATGTCTCGGTCTTTGTACGCTGACTAGACTCGTTTCTAAACAGCGCTCCTACATACGGCAGGTCGCCAAAGAACGGCACCTTGCTGGTCGTCTCCAGGTTCTCAGTACGGAACACGCCGCCGAGGACAACCGTCTCACCGTTACCCACCAGCACTTGTGTCGTCAACTGCGTCGTATCGATCGCAGGAATCAAACCGCCCTGCCCCGAGGGCACCAGGTCACCCACAGAGTCCTGGTTAATGATGAGATCCAGCAAAATACGATCATCGGGAGTGATGTTAGGAGTAACTTCCAACTTCAACACAGCCTCTTTAAACTGCACCGCGGTGGCACCACTGGCTGCGGCCTGCTGGAAAGGAATCTCGGTACCGGACTTAATCGTTGCTTGCTGCTTATCCCCGGTAATCACCTTCGGCTGCGATACAACTTCACTTTTGCCCGCGGCTTCCAGTGCTGACAACTCAGCTGTCAGATAAAGACTATTAGAGGTAAAGCCCACCGCAAATCCGCTGGTCGCCGACCCAGAACCCAGGTCCACAAGGAGAGCGCCCGGATAGGAGAGATTTGGCTGTGTCCCGTTAATCACGGAGTTATTGAGACCAACTGCGTTAGCTGCATCGCCCGATACCGACAAAACATTGCCGTTGACGTCGGGGTCCAGATAACCGCCACCCCACTGGATGCCCAGCTCTTTTTCAAGATCTGACTGCGCAATGACAATACGCGACTCGATCATCACCTGGCGAATGGGAATATCGACGCGATCAATGAGATCTCTGATCTCAGCGAGCTTTGAAGAGGTCTCGGTAACGATCAAAGAATTAGTACGCGCCTCGACAATCACCGAACCGCGAGAGGAAATCAGGCTGCCACCGTCCTCAGAACCTGCTTGAAACAGGCTGACGAGATCGGCGGCGTTGGCGTAGCGGATACGAATAAACTCGCTGCTCAGCGGCGCAAGCTCCGCGATTTGCTTGTTCGCCTCGATTTCCTGGCGCTCACGCTCCGCGATTTCTGCAGCGGGCGCAACCATCAACACGTTGCCAACCTGACGCTTATCCAAGCCCTTGGTTTTCAGAACCAGCTCTAGAGCTTGATCCCAGGGAACGTTCTTCAATCGCAAGGTAATTCTACCGGACACCGTGTCACTGGCGACAAGGTTTAGCTCCGTAAAGTCGGCGATCAACTGCAGCACCGCACGCACTTCAATGTCCTGGAAATTCAGCGAGATACGTTCGCCAACATAGGTAAACTCGTTGCGTCGCTCTTCGGCCTCTTTCTCGCTCAGCGGTTTAATACTGACCACGTACTCATTGTCCGTTTGATAGGCGAGGTAATCAAAAGGGCCCGTGGTTTTGAGGGTCAAAGAAGTGCCGCGTTCGGACGTATTGACGTCTACAGTGTTCACCGGTGTGGCAAAGTCTGTGACGTCATAGCGGCGCAGCAAACGCTCGGGGATATCGGTATCAAGAAACTCAACCTTGATGTCGCCGCTCTCACTGAAAACGTTCACATCGACGGAAGGGTCTGTGAGATGAAGAATCAAACGGCCCTCACCCTGCGGGGAGCGCTGAAACTGCAGATCATCGATACTTGAGCGAACATCGGCAACGGGTTCGATCTTGGTCTTGACCGTGTTTGCTTCCCCTTCCGCCTTAAAGTACTTGGCGTCTGTGTCCTGGCCAACCGTTAAAAACAAGCTATTACCGTCAACGCGAGTTTCGTAGGGCACCAGCTTCACAAGATTAAGTACCAGGCGCGTCCGGTCACCGGACTCCAGCACCAAAACACCCGTAGCGTTGCCATAGGGGAGGCTGTAGCGTCGGCGCTCGAGCTCCGAGGTAGTGTTAGGGAAATCAATAGAAATACGCGCTGGTTTTTCGATCGTGTAGGACTGCAACTCCGAAGGTGGAGCCTCGTCAAAATCCAGGCGGACTTCGAACTTACTGCCAGGCCGCGAGCTGAATTCAATGTCCGTCACCGCAGTGGCCAGTGCCTGAGCACTGCCCAATAAGGCAAGCGTAGCGGCAGCAATGCGCAGAGCAGATCCGCCAAGGACATTGCGCCATAGCATCCCGCCAGCGTTACCACGCTTTGCGTTCACAGCCACCTCAGCCCTCGCAGTTTGCATTCCATTCATGGTCTTCACCCAAGGCGACCTACAAGCCGCTCAGTTCTATGGTGCGCGGTCGTTCCACCCAACCGTCGCTTGTGCCGTCAGTAACGATTTCTACCACGGCCAAATAGGTATCGGTCATCGCAATAATCTTGCCGTGGTTGCGGCCGAGATAGTTACCCACCTGTACTCGATGTATACCCCCTTCAGGATCTCTTACCAGACACCAGTCATTGGGGCCTCTCTCCAGGGTCCCCACCATCGCGAGAGAGTCAAAGGTGTACTGTTCGAGAAATTCCTTAGCGCGATCTTCGTCAGGTTTGACGGCGCTTACGGACTGCAGCTGCGTAATTTCACGAACCTCAATGGGTCGATCAAAGGGACTGCGCAAGCGGGTAGCGCTGTAGGCAAACGCCTCATAGGCCTTGAACGTCGGAATCGGTGCAATGATGCCGCCCGGCCTAGCATCCTTCTCAGCCATAAAGCTGTCTAAGTCAGAGAAATCCCGGGAGGAACAACCTGCCACCAAAACAAGCGGCAAGAGCAGGGCCAGACAGTTACGCACCATCATCAGCTCTCCCCATCCTTGTAGCGATAGGTTTTCGCAGTGATGCGCATGTTTAATGCTGCGGAGTTATCGCCGTTTACAGTAATCGTGAAGTCGTGCAGAGTCACAATCCTCGGAAGCCCTGCCATGCCGCTTACGAAGGCGCCGAGGTCGTGATAAGAGCCGCTCGCAACAATGGCGATGGGCAGCTCAACATAGAACTCGCGACTGACCTCTGGCTGCAAATCAATACTGCTGATGGTGAGGCCGTTAAGGAGTCCCTTGTTCGTGATGTCCTCGAGGAGACCCGGCACCTCGGTATCTGAAGGGAGCTGGCTGATCAAAGCGCCAAAGGATTCTTCCATCTCGAGCATTTGCCGACGATAGGCATCAAGGTTAGCCACCTGAAAAGCTTTCTTTTCATATTCCTGTTTTAGGGTGGCTTCGCGGCTTTGCACAGTCGCAAGCTGCAGCTGTAAATCCTTGATGTGATAGTAATAGCCACCCGCAAGAACAAGACCCAGCAGTATTAGACACAGCAAAACCTTAAGCACCACCGGCAAGGAGCCGATGTTGTCCAGGCTGATGTCATTGACATCAAACTCCCGGAGCGAAAGCAGCGTGTCTTCTAACGCCATCGATCAATCCCCCGACCCATCATCTTTGGCAGGCAAATCCACCTTCACGCTCAGATCGAAGGTGTTTGCCTGATCACCATAGAGCGGCGCAGCGCGAACGGCATCCAAATTAGGGTCCTTCAACCAATCGGAGGCATCCAGACGGCGCATCAGGCTGGATACACGATTGTTTGATTCCGCGACGCCATTGACTCTGAGATCGATGCCTCGGGCACTAACATTGGTGTAAAAGACGCCGTCAGGCACCGTGCGGACCATCTGATCCAGAATACGCACGATAATAGGCCTGTTGCCCTGCAGTTCCTGAATCACCCGCATGCGCTCAATGAGTTGATTGCGCTTGCGCTGGAGGTCTTTGATCTCTGCTACCTGCTTATCGAGTTCGCGAATATTGGCCGAAATGTAGTCGTTACGCGCCTTCTGGCCGTCGATTTGCGAGTTAACAATGCGGTCTCCAGCCAAAACCAACAAAGCGCCCGCGACAACGACGAGACCCAAAATACTCAGAAACGCGCGCCTAAGCTCTTCGCGCCGCGCTTCTCTCCAGGGAAGTAAATTAATACTCGCCATCAGTCGAAGCTCCGCAACGCCAAGCCGCAGGCAATCATCATCGCAGGCGCATCACCACCCAGGGCTACCGCATTAACGCGGGGAGATATCGTCATTTCAGCAAAGGGGTTGGCAACCACCGTTGGTGTGCCCAGCTGCTCCTGCACCAGGTCCGACAGTCCGTCCATAAAGGACACTCCGCCCGCCATAATGATGTAGTCCACATCGTTGTACTGGCTTGAAGAGAAAAACAGCTGTAGCGAACGGGTCACCTGCTGGACCACGGCTTCCCGAAACGGATTGAGCAACTCGGGCTCGTAATCATCTGGCAAGCCGCCCTGTTTCTTGGCCAAGCCGGCTTCTTCGAGGGGTAAACCATAGCGGCGCATGATTTCATCGGTGAGCTGCTTACCGCCAAACAATTGCTCCCGAGTGTAAATAGTATTGCCGTTCTTCAAAACGCTGAGCGTCGTCATCGTGGCGCCAATGTCCACAATGGCGACGACACTGTCTTCTTTGAGCTCGAGGTGTTCTCGAATAAGCGCGTAGGACCGCTCCATGGCGTAGGCTTCGACATCGACCACTTTGGGTTCCAGATCCGCGCTTACAATCGCCTCAACGCGTAGGTCAATAGTCTCCCGCCGACAGGCAGCCAGCAGGACTTCCACCATATTGTCTCGCTCAGGCGAGGGGTTTTGCACCTCAAAGTCCAGCGCGACTTCTTCCAGAGGGTAGGGAATATACTGATCTGCTTCGAGAGTAAGCTGCGTCTCCATCTCATCGTCGGAGAGTCCTACCGGCATATCAATAAGCTTGGTAATCACCGATGAACCGGCTATCGCCGTCGATACGGTCTTCACTTTTGAGCGCGATTGGGCGACTACGCTGCGCACAGCGTTTGCTACGCCATCAACATCGTTGATGGCTTTCTCAACTACCGCGTCCTGAGGAAGTGAAGTCACCGCGTAGCTCTCCACGCGATACTTATCCCCAGTGCGACTGAGCTCCAATAGCTTAACCGTCGTGGAGCTAATATCGATCCCCAACAGCGGCGTCTGCTTACGTTTTCCTAGCAACCCAAGCAAGTCGTTTTCCTATAATTTTCAAGGACTTAGCTTTACTTTGTGTTCTTATACTTCAATATTAAGCGTTAAGATAGCCTACAATGCAATCAAAACACAAAAAAAGCATATAATTACCATCAACAAACATCCACTGTCTCGCGCGAAATACGCTGAAGCAACCGCCTCTGACGGCGATTGGCAGCAAAATCGAGCGAACCATACTATTCCGGAGACACTGTGAAATTGCTGCGCTGGCCCCTGCGTCTGTCGGTGCTGGGTTTTCTGGGTGGCTGCTGGCTCTTCGCCGGCATATACCTATACCTCAGCCCCAACCTGCCGGATGTCGAAACGCTCCGCGACGTTCGGCTGCAGACGCCTATGCGCGTTTACACCCGCGATGGTGACCTAATAGGTCAGTTCGGTGAGCAAAAGCGTAACCCGCTGACCTACGACCAAATACCCCAACAGTTTGTCCAGGCTTTGCTATCGGCAGAAGACGATGGTTTTTTTGAGCACGGCGGCATTGATTTTGGCGGTCTGCTCCGCGCGGTGTCTGAATTGGTACTCACCGGCGAAAAAGGCTCCGGCGGTAGCACGCTGACTATGCAGGTTGCGAGAAACTACTTCCTCACTCTTGATCGCACCTTTATGCGCAAGTTCAACGAGATTCTCCTTGCGATCGAAATCGAACGACGACTCTCAAAGGAAGAAATTTTTGAACTCTACGTGAACCGCGTGTTCCTGGGCCATCGTTCTTACGGCTTCGAGGCGGCTTCTCAGGTCTACTACGGCAAGGGCATTGGCGAGTTAAGTCTTGCCCAGCACGCGATGCTAGCCGGGATCCCCAAGTCCCCGTCGCGCAACAATCCCATCAGCGGCCCCGAGGCGGGCAAAGACAGACGCAATTGGATTCTTCGCAGAATGCTCACCCTGGGGTATATCGAACAATCAGCCTACGAAGAAGCCATAGGTATGCCAGTACTGGCAACGCAGCACGGCGCACGCATTACTCTCGAAGCACAGTATGCAGCGGAAATGGCGCGCCGGCAGATGGTAGAGCGCTATGGTATGTCTGCCTACAACGAGGGCTATAGCGTTTACACCACTCTGGATAGCCGCTTGCAGAAGGTCGCGGGCGCGGCCGTGGTTGACGGGCTAATCACTTACGACACCAGACATGGGTATCGCGGACCTGAACAGCAGTTGCTTGAGTCCGAGTTGGCTCCCGAAGCACCTCTACCGCTCAAAGACTGGCTAGAAACACTCACCAAAACCCCCGTTGTTGCGGGCCTCCAACCAGCGGTAGTAACCGGCATTGATGACACAGGCATTCAGGTGTTGCTCAGCAGCAGCCAGCAAGTTCGCGTCGAGTGGGAAGATGGCCTGCGCCAGGCACGTCCCTACATAAGCGAGGACCGCATGGGTTCGGCGCCCGGGACACCCGCCGATGTTGTTGCCCTGGGTGACTTGATTCGCGTGACACCCAATGGCGAAGAGGGATGGCGCTTTGCTCAGGTACCCGATGCCCAGGCTGCACTGGTATCGCTTAACCCCAACAATGGCGCCATCGTCAGCCTGGTAGGCGGAATTGGCTTCGAAAAGAGTAAGTTTAATCGCGCCACGCAGGCTCAGCGGCAGCCGGGCTCAAACCTGAAACCGTTTTTATACAGCGCTGCGCTTAACTCGGGCTTTACCGCCGCAAGTATTATCAATGACGCGCCTATCGTCATGCAGGATCGCTCGCTGGAAGGGGTGTGGCGGCCCGAAAATGACAGCGGTAAGTTCTTTGGACCCACGCGATTGCGCTGGGCCTTAACCAAATCCCGTAATCTGGTCTCGATTCGCCTGCTCCAGCAATTGGGTATCCGGCGATTCATTAACTATGCGGATCAACTGGGCTTTGATACGGACGACTTTGCCCCAGATCTGTCGCTGGCGCTGGGCACTCACGCCGTGAATCCTCTGGAGCTTGCTGGTGCCTATGCCATCCTTGCGAACGGCGGCTACCGCGTAGAGCCCTTCCTCATTCAGCGCATTGAGAATCTTGCGGGAGAGACCGTCTTCGAAGCGCGTCCTGCATCGGTCTGCCAGGATTGCGATATCGCCAGCGTGGCGCCCTTGGACGAAAGCGAGCTATCCATGGAAGAGATCCTGTCGGCGCCCGAAAACTCTTTTCCCGTCGCCGAGCGCGTCATGGATGAGCGGGTTAACTTTATCATCAACAACATCCTCCAGGACGTAATTAAACAGGGTACGGGAAGACGTGCGCTGGTATTAAAACGGGATGATCTCTCTGGCAAGACGGGAACCACAAACGGTCCTATGGATGCGTGGTTCTCCGGCTATAACCCGGACGTAGTTACCACCACCTGGGTGGGTTTTGACAACTACACCCCTCTGGGTCGACGGGAGTTCGGCGGCACAGCCGCGCTGCCCATCTGGATCAACTACATGCGCGAGGCGCTGGACGGTTTGCCCGAAAATCCTCGCAGACTCCCCCCCGGCATCAGTTATGTGCGCATCGACCCGGAGACGGGACTTCTTGCTGCAAGCGATCAGCGCAATGCCATTTTTGAGTACTTCCGCAACGAAAACCTGCCAGAAGAAGGCGAGGGAGACGGCGCCGGGCCCACGGGAACCGACGACCTGATTCAGGAGATTTTCTGAGCCTCTGCAGGGGGCGCTTCATCACGGTCTGCTGCAAGTTCGCGCATTTCCCTGGCGATAGACTCTGGCGAGCCCGTACCTCTGGCAACAATGCTGTAGATTGCAGGCACTAGATAAAGTGTAAACAAGGTCGCCACACTCACGCCGAACAGCACAACGATTCCCAGCACATTTCGGCTCATAGAACCCGGACCTTCCATCAACACCAGTGGCAGAGTACCCACAATGGTTGAAACCGCTGTCATGAGAACTGGCCTGAGTCGCAGCACCGACGCTTTTACGATTGCTTCACCAAACTCCCAGCCTTCATCGCGTACCTGATTAATAAACTCCACGAGAAGGATGCCGTTCTTGGTGGCAATCCCAATGAGCATAAGCAGCCCAATCTGACTGAACAGGTTGAAGCTTTGCCCGGTCAAGAATAAGCCCAGCAATCCGCCACCTAAGGCCAGAGGCACGGTGACCATGATGACCGCCGGATGGACGAAGCTCTCGAACTGCGCAGCCATAACCAGGAACAGCACTAACAGCGCCAAAGCGAACGCAAAATAAATGTCTCCGGAAGACTCTTTGTAATCAAGGGACTGTCCCTTGTAATCAACCTTCGCATTGGTCGGAAGATTGTCATCGACGGTCTGCTCCAAAAATGCCAGAGCATCCCCCAGACTCACATCCCCGGCGAGGGTCGCGTTAATGGTGACCGCCCTTAGTCGGTTGTAGCGCTGAAGCTCGGCGATACCCGCAACATTATCCGCATCAAGAAGGTTCGATAGTGGGATAAGCTCACCGCTGGCACTGCGAACTCGAACATTGCCGATGTCGTCCGGCGTCGCTCTTTGATTGTCCTGCAGCTGGACAATGACCGGGTACTCCTCCTGATCCACGGAGTAGGTTGTTACCTCCTGCTCGGTCATCAGCGCCTGTAGCGTCTCTGCGACGTCACGCGCGCTCACGCCCAGAGAAGCCGCTCGCGCGGTATCAATACGCAGATGGACCTGCTGCTGAGTTTCCTTAAGGTCCGAGTTCAACATGCCGAAGAGGCCGCTCTTACGTGCCTCGTCCATGACGATATCGCGCCACTGGGCAAGGGTCTGATAATCCGGTCCCTGGAGCACAAACTGCACGGGAGTATTTGGCCCTCTTTGGCCCAGTCCCGCAGGTACAAAAGTCATGACACGGATTCCCGGTACATCTCGCCAGGTCGCTGCCATCTGGTCCCGTAGTTCAAAAGCGCTGTAATCGCGCTCGTTCCAGGGCACCATAGAAATGCGCGAGAAAGCGGTAGACGTCGATGTGGAGTTACGAAAAGGCGCAACGAACAACACCCGCGTGAGCGACCCAGCCTTCTCAAGTTCCAGAAGCGGCGGCTGCAGCTGTTCGATGATTCCCCGCATGGATTCTATATTGGTGCCTTCCTGCGTATTGATGATCGCCATGATTTGATCTTGATCTTCAACGGGCACATATTCCTGCTTAAGCTGCTGAAACAGGAGCGGCAGCATCACAAAGGCTAAAGCGGCAACCAGCAAAGATATCCATGCGTGGCCCAGCAAATAACGCAAGCTTGTTTCGTAAGCAGATCGAAGCTTTGTCATAGATGCCTCGACAGCTCTATCAAGGAAACTATGCGAAGTCTTACGGCGTAGCACCTGGCTGCAGAGCATGGGGACGAGGGACAAGGCGAGGACCGACGAGATACAAACAGCCACAGAAATAGTCACCGCCAGTTCCACAAACAAACGCGAGGACGCGTCCTGCAGGAACACCACAGGGCTAAACACTGCCAACAGCACCGCCGTTGTCGCAATAACGGCAAAACCCACTTGTTGAGCCCCACCCGCCGCTGCGAGCAATGGCGGCTCACCGTCTTCCACCCTACGGAAGATGTTCTCCAACACCACAATGGCATCGTCGACGACCAGCCCTACGGCCAGCACCATGGCCAGAAGGGTGATGAGGTTCAGGGAATAACCCATGGCCTGTAGAGCAATGACTGCCCCAAGCAACGATACGGGAATGCACACCACCGGAATCAGTGTGGCTCTAATAGTTCCGAGAAACAGCAAAATCACGAAAGACACCAACGCGATAGTCAGCGCAATAGTCGTGTAAACACCATTGATCGCGGCTCGGATAAACGCTGAAGCATCACCAGAAGATGCGACCCCCATACCATCAGGAAGGTCGTCCTCAATCGCACGCATCTCTTTTTGGACCTTATCGAGAACCTCTACGGTATTGGCATCCGACTGTTTTACAACGCCCACAGACACACTGTTCTCACCATTTGAAAAGAACAGCCTTCGACGGGTAGAGGGGCCTTCTTCAACGCGTGCGACCTCTGCAAGACGCACGAGGTGGCCATCATCACCGCGGCGTACAACGAGACGACGGAAATCCATAGCGCTGCGATAACTGCGCTCAACACGCACGGGAAGCTCCATGTACTGGGAGTCCAACCGACCTGCGGGTAGTTCTACGTTTTCCTGACGCAGGGCGGCCAGCACATCACTCACGGCCAGTTGCCGAGCACTCAGTTTCTGACGATCCAGCCAAATCCTCATAGACCGGGGCGCGCCGCCAAACACACGCACCGATGCGACGCCAGGAAGCACTGCAAAACGATCAACGATGTAGCGCTCGGCATAGTCGGTGATATCCATGGGCGACATGCCCTCACCGGCCACACTGATATAGACAAGGGGGGTGGTTTCGCTGTCGGCCTTGGTCACCTGAGGCCGCTCGGCCTCCTCGGGGAGACGACGACTGGCGCGGGAGACGCGGTCTCGCACATCGTTCGCTGCCGCGTCTATGTCGCGACCTAGCTCAAACTCCACAGTGATCGTGGATCGCCCGTCGGCACTACTACTGCGGATCGTCCGTATGCCCTCAATACCACCGATCTCATCCTCGATGGGCTGGGTAATCCGTGTTTCCACTACATCTGACGCTGCGCCCTCGTAGTTAGTGACGATGGACACCTGCGCGGGCGACATATCCGGGTACTCCCGAGTCGACAGCTGAAGAAAGGCCATCACGCCGAAAGAGACGAGCAACAGAGCAATTACCGTGGCAAAGACGGGGCGCTGTACAGAAATTTCAGGGAGTCGCATCTAATTACGCCCCGATAACCGCCAGAGAGTCCGCTTCTGACACCAGGTTAGATTCACGAACTTTTACGCCCGGCCTGAGAGTCATCTGTCCATTGCGCACAACGCGATCGCCCGGGGACAAACCCGAACGTATTTCTATGAGTCCCGGCATGCGCCTACCAATCTCCACGGTAACCCGTCGGGCAATCGACTCGTCGTCCACGATAAACACCGAACTTTGGGCGCCGCTTTGTATCAGCGCCGTTTCTGACACAACGATACCCGGAACCTCGCCCAGAGATACGTTCACGGCCATTAGCATACCGGGGCGCAGGCGGGCCTCTTCGTTATCGATGAGCGCACGGACAGAAAAAGCCCGCGTGGCAGGATCAACCCTGCTACCAATCTGCGTCACCTCCCCGGCAAAGGACTCCCCGTCCCAGGCAGTGCTCTTTGCGTCGACGGAGTCGCCAATATCGATCTGCGACAGATAGTGCTCCGGTAGCGTGAAGTCCAGTTTCATGGGATTGACGTCATCAAGCTCCGCAATAACCGTCCCCGGCGTGAGCAAAGCGCCGACGCTAATGCGGCGCAAGCCAATAACACCATCAAAAGGCGCTCGGATAGTGCGATCGGCAATGCGGGAACGCAGTGCCTCCAGCAGAGCTGCATTAGCGTCGACCCGTGCTCGTGCAACGTCAATCTCTGCAGCGGTAGCGATGTCCTTGCCCAAAGTCAGAAAACGATCGAGCTGCAGCTGGGTTTCCCGAAGCTTGGCTTCGGCCTCTCTTAGCAGCGCTAACTGCTCAACATCAATCAACTCGACAAGCACAGCGCCGGCTTCAACGAGCTCGCCCCCTTCAAAATGTACGGCGCTGACCTGCTCCGTAAGCTTCGCGGTGATGGTCACGGACTCATTGCCCACTAACGTACCCACAGATTCAGCATCCCGGACGATCAGCGCAAGTTCTGCAATTTCAGTCTCGACCAGTACAGGGGAGCCCGCACCGGGGCGTGCAGCCGTTGGGGCATCAGGGTCTTCGCAGGCACTCAGGACCAATACCGTAAAGACACCGAGCAGCCATGGCATGCTTCGCATTTTGTTCTCCTAACTAGGGGCTTGTGCTACAAATAACGTGAGCGGATACAGCTCTTATTATAGGCTGTATCATGTTATCACCGCTGGACATTTCGGCGTTTCCTCAACTCACTGCGACCGTATTATGCCTTTCACGATCAAATCTCTGCGGAATCTGAGCCCCACGCCGCTTCTTCTGCTGCCAATTCTGTCCTCACTACTTGCCGGGTGCACGCCGGGCTCGCAGGTTCAAGAGGTGGCAAGCACTCCAGCAAAAGCCATGGCGACTCTTGGCGATGCAATGGTGGTTACAGCCAACCCCGTCGCTACGAGCGCGGGAGAAGAGATACTTCGCGCGGGGGGCAACGCCGTTGATGCAGCCATTGCCATTGAGTCTGTACTCAGTCTGGTAGAACCCCAAAGTTCCGGCCTCGGCGGCGGTGGCTTCATGGTCTACTACCATGCCGCTGATCAGAGCGTGGAAGTTTACGACGGCCGGGAAAAGGCTCCTGCCGGCGCCCATAGCGATATGTTTTTGCAGGCGGACGGCACGCGCTATGGCTACATCGAGGCAAAGAACAGCGGTTTATCTATTGGTGTCCCGGGCATGGTGTCGCTCCTCGATCTGGCACACCAGGAGCGCGGCAGATTGCCCTGGGCCGAGCTGTTTGAGCCAGCTAAAAAGCTGGCCCTTGAAGGTTTTACCGTGTCACCTCGGCTGCGATCATTTTTCGAGAAGTACGGAATGCGGCTAATCCCCACCACCGAAGAGCAGGGGCCTCTGGACGCCTACGAGTACTTTTTTGACGAAAGCGGCACGATCCGGGATCAGATTGAAAACCCGGAATATGCCGAGACCCTTGAGTTAATTGGCAAAAACCCGGCAGATTTTTACCGCGGCGCTCTCGCTGAGGAGATCGTCGCCGCTGCTCATCATGCACCGCGCGCTGGATCACTCAGCCTGGAAGACCTGAGCAGCTATTCTGCTCGTAAGGTTGATCCCCTGTGCATGGATTATCGGGAACTCACGCTCTGTGGCCCACCACCGCCGTCTTCCTGGGTAGCGGTAGGCATGACTTTGGGAATGCTTGAAGCCACCAACTTTCCTACCGGCGATGAAATGACCGACTGGGCAATGTTCACAGAAGCCCAACGTCTGGCCTACGCCGACCGGGACTTCTATGTCGCGGACGACGATGCTGTGCCCGTACCCCTCAGTGGAATGCTCAATCGAGATTACCTGGCGCAACGCGCTGCCTTAATCAGCCCCGACGGCGCGGCAGAAAAAGTACTCGAAGGAGACCCTTGGGCATTTGATGTCGAACGCACTGCAGCACTTCCCGGAAGAGACACCACGATCGACTATGCCGGTACCACACACTTCGTGGTCGTGGATAAGTGGGGCAACGCTGTCTCAATGACCGCGACGGTAGAGAGCATATTCGGGTCCACACGCATGGCCGGCGGCATGTTTCTCAACAACGAGCTCACGGATTTTGCCAAACAGCCCCGAGATGACGAGGGCGTATTGGTCGCCAACCACCCCGCAGCTGGCAAACGTCCGCGCTCCTCCATGTCCCCCACCATCGCGCTCAACAGCGACGGCAGCTTTAACATGGCCACGGGGTCTCCCGGCGGCAACTCGATCATCGCTTACACGCTCAAAACCCTCGTGGGAGTCATCGACTGGGGACTGACGCCACAGGAGGCGGTGAATCTGCCAAACGTGGTTGCTCGCGGCGACACCGTCCGAGTAGAAAGCTCGCTAGCCTCCGCCGAGATGCTTGAGGCCATGCGCGCCTTTGGATTTCAGATCAAAGAGTCTGCCGGTGAAAACTCGGGATTAAGCGTTATCTTGCGTCACAATGATGGCAGCCTCGAAGGAGGCGTCGATCCCCGTCGTGAGGGGACTATTGCGACGATTACGCCTGAATCGTGAGGCACAAAAAAACCCGCAGGCACATGCCGGCGGGTTTTTCTGAGAAGTGGCTCTGACACCACTTCAGCAGTCTTTCTATCGAGCGGTACCACGAGCGCCAAAGCGCTTCTTGAATCGATCTACGCGACCGCCACTATCGACAATCTTCTGCTTCCCGGTAAAGAAAGGGTGGCAGTTAGAACAAACGTCGATGTTGAAGTCCTGACCCAGCGTCGAGCGGGTCTGGATCTTGTTGCCACAGCTACAAGACGCAGTCACGTCCTCGTAACGGGGATGAATTTCAGCTTTCATGGTGTATCTCCAGTATGTTGATGCCGCCACCCGAACCCACACGCCTGCTTCCATGAAGCCGGTCGCGCTATGCCAGGCACCGCATCCGGGAGTCACCTACTCTGGGCGTAAAGCACCATGGGTAGGTAAACGGGGCGCGGAGTTTAGCAGAAACTGTGATTGGTGCAATACACCGGCAACGTAAGTAATAAACGATACAGATTGCTCCGTCGAGCCGTCGACGCTTTGCTATGCTCGCCTCATCGTGACCCATACCGAAAAACCAGTGGTCCTTCGCGTAGCGGCCCCCGTTCCTCTGCGAAGACCCTTTGACTACCTCGCTCCCGAGGGCCAAAGCCAGGGTTCCCTTCGCCCGGGAATGCGCCTGCGCGTGCCTTTTGGCAAACGCGAGATAACAGCGATTCTGCTGGAGGTCGTCGAGGAGGCTAGCGTCGATGCCGAGCAGCTGCGACCGGCCCTAAGCACTCTGGATGCAGAGCCTCTGCTTGGCCCCAGCATGATTGCCCTGTGCAGCTGGTCGTCGGACTACTATCAGCATCCCATCGGCGAGGTGTTCAGCGCTGCGATCCCCAAAGCGCTTAGGGAAGGCCGCGGACTATCTGAGACGCACTGGCGCCTCACAACGCAGGGGAAGGGCTTACCGGAGGGTGCCCTTAGCCGCGCTCGCTCTCAGGCCAAAGCACTGTCGTTGTTGCAGCGCGGCGAGCAAATGTCCGAATTACTAAAAGACGAAGGCGTGTCCAGCGCAGTGCTCCGTGAGCTGGCCACCAAAGGCTTGATCGAGCGCTGTCGCGAGCCAGCGAGCATACCCAGCGCAGCTCTGGAGCAAGAGGGCCCGCCCTTGGGCGCCGAACAGGCACAAGCTGTCGAGGCCGTTGAGTGGGATGGTTTTAGCTCCCATCTGCTGCAGGGCGTAACCGGTAGCGGGAAGACCGAGGTGTACCTACAGCTCATCGCTGCCTGTCTTGAACGCGGGCAGCAAGCACTGGTGCTTATTCCAGAGATCGGCCTCACACCACAAACGGTTGAAAGATTCGAGGCGCGCTTTCAGGCTCCGGTAGCTGTGCTCCATTCCGGCTTGTCTGATGCCCAACGTTTTGCCGCATGGCAGGCCGCGCAGGCGGGGACCGCCGGTATCGTCATGGGAACGCGGTCTGCGATTTTTACACCCCTGGCCCGCCCAGGGCTCATCGTCGTCGATGAAGAACATGATGGCTCTTACAAGCAGCAGGATGGCTTTCGTTACTCCGCCCGCGACGTCGCCGTCAAACGGGCACAGCTGGAGAGCTGTCCGGTAATTCTGGGTAGCGCAACGCCCTCCCTGGAATCTCTGGAGAATGCCCGGCGGGAGCGCTATGCGCACCACTTTCTCAGGGGACGTCAGGGCGGTGGCGAATTGCCAATGCTCGAAACGGTGGATTTACGCGGCCTGCATCTCAATGCAGGCATCAGCGATTACCTCATGGCAGCCATTCGCGACACCATAGAAAACCAGAAACGGCAGGCGCTCCTTTTTCTGAATCGCCGGGGCTTTGCGCCGACGCTCCAGTGCCACAGTTGCGGATGGGTTGCCGGGTGTGATCATTGCGACGCTCGACTTACGGTACATCTGCGCAAACGCTGCCTGCGCTGCCATCACTGCGCGGCTCAGCGTGCTTTACCTGCCCAATGTCCGGACTGCGGGGGCACCTCGCTTCTGACTCATGGACTGGGCACTGAACAAACCGAGGATTTTTTACGCAGCGTACTTCGTTGCCCGGTGCACCGTGTAGACAGCGACGCCATGCGTGGCACCGAAGCCATGCAGTCACTCCTTGAGGTTGCCCACGGTAAAGAGCCCTGCGTGATTCTTGGAACCCAAATGCTGACTAAAGGTCACCATTTTCCCGCCGTGCAGCTAGTAGGCGTTATTGATGCCGACGCCCTGCTCTACTCCGCGGATTTTCGTGGCGAAGAGCGCATGGCCCAACTTGTCGTGCAAGTAGCGGGACGGGCTGGTCGTGAGTCCGCCGGTGGAAAGGTGTTGATCCAGACACACTACCCCGATGACCCATTGTTCGGTGCACTACGGGGTGGTCACTTCGAATCCATAACCAGCTCTTTGCTGGAAAAACGTCGAAGCTCGGGACTGCCCCCTTACGGTCAGCTCATGCTCCTGCGCAGTGACGCTCGCAACGAAGCTGATGGCGAAGCATTTTTGCGGGCCGTCCAGAAAGAAGCCAAACCCTATCTCCCCAGCGACTGCCAGCTTATTGGCCCTCTACCCTCGGCGATGCCCCGACGTGCCGGTCGCTTCCGTTGGCAGCTATGGTGTCTGGCCGCCTCCCGCCGCAGCGCTATCGTCGCTGCGCGATTGTTGGTGGATCGCGCCGAAACTCTCAAAAAGCCGCGGGAATTGAGCTGGTTCATCGATGTCGATCCCAGCGATGTGCTGTAAACGCGCCAACAGCCGTTAAAAAAGCGGGCAGCGAAAGAGACAAAGGCCGCGGCAAATCTGGCAAAGGCGGGAGTGAAGCGGGATAATGCCCCCGCGCGTCGTCTGCGACGCACCATCGACGGAAGCCCAGCATGAAAGATACCGTTGCCGCACTGTTGAGTGAGGCACTACAAAGCATTATCACCGCCAGAGGCGCACAAGTGAGCGTGCCCGCGATTCAGGTCGAGACCACTCGCGACCCTGCCCACGGCGACCTGGCCAGCAATGTCGCGTTGGCCAGCGCCAAACTTCTCAAAATGCCGCCGCGGGAACTTGCTCAGGCGATCTGCGACGCCCTGCCAGACAACCCGATCATTGACCGCACGGACATCGCCGGTCCCGGATTTATCAATTTGTTCTTATCCAAAGACAGTCAGGCCGCGGCACTGCAGCAAGTACTTCAGGAAGGTGACAGCTTTGGGCGCAACGACAGCGGGGCGGGCCGTAAAGTCCAGGTGGAGTTTGTCTCCGCCAATCCTACCGGACCCTTGCACGTAGGCCACGGACGGGGCGCCGCCGTAGGCGATAGCCTCGCTCGAATACTCGATGCCTGCGGCTGGGAAGTTGTTCGGGAGTTTTATTACAACGATGCCGGCGCGCAAATCAATAACCTGGCCCTCTCCGTTCAGGCACGCTGCAAGGGTTTGAGCCCGGAAGACGAGGGCTGGCCCGCAGATGGCTATCGCGGTGATTACATCACTGAACTCGGACAAGCTTATCTGGCCGGAGAGAGTGTCGAGGCCAGCGATAAGTCCGTCACCGCTTTGGGCGATGCGGACAAGCTCGCGGCTATCCAAGAATTCGCTGTGGCCTGGTTGCGTCGAGAGCAGGATTTAGATCTGCAGAGTTTCGGCGTCGCCTTCGATATCTTCTTCCTGGAGTCATCGCTGTATGAGTCCCGCGAAGTCGATACCACCGTCGAGCGCCTGATAGAGAGTGGCAACACTTACACGAGTGATGACGCTCTTTGGCTGCGCACTACCGACTATGGCGATGATAAAGATCGCGTCATGCGTAAAAAGGATGGCGGCTACACGTATTTTCTTCCCGATGTCGCCTACCACCTGAACAAGTGGCGACGCGGCTTTGAACGCGTCATTAACGAACAGGGTGCCGACCATCACAGTACCGTCACGCGCGTTCGCGCCGGTCTCCAGGCTTTGGGCGAAGGTATTCCCGAGGGCTGGCCTGAATATGTGCTTCACCAGATGGTCACCGTGATGCGCGACGGCCAGGAGGTCAAACTATCCAAACGGGCCGGCAGCTATCTCACCTTGCGGGATCTGATCAACGAAGTGGGCCGCGATGCCACGCGCTACTTTCTTGTCGCTCGTTCACCTAACTCGCAGCTGACCTTTGATATCGATCTGGCGCTTTCCCAATCCAATGACAACCCGGTGTTTTATATTCAGTACGCTCACGCCCGTGTATGCAGCGTGCGTCGCAAGTTTGTTGAACAGGACCTGTCCTTGGATCTGGATCTTGAAACCCTTGCTCTGGAGCGTTTGATCGAACCGCAGGAGATCGAAGTTCTCAAGCAAATCGCCCGTTTCCCGGAGGTTGTCGCCAGAGCGGGAACTAGTGCCGAGCCCCAGCAGATCGCCAACTACCTGCGCGAACTTGCCGGGGAATTTCACGCTTACTACAACGCGCACAAAGTTATCATTGATGACGCTGAGCTCCGCCAGGCACGCCTCGCTTTAACCACCGGTGTGGGCCAGGTGATTGCGAATGGCCTGGCGCTTCTTGGCGTGTCAGCCCCGGAGAGCATGTAGCGTCCCATGGCAAACTCCCGAGCAAACCGGTCTCAGTCGCGCAAAAGCACTCGCGGGGCGAGTCGTCAGCATGAGCCTTCGCATAGTGGTGCGGGCTTAAAGTGGTATGCGGCGGGCGTTGCTACGGGTCTGTTTATCGCCTTTATGTTGTACCTGGTAACGCTGCCTGCCGAACCCGGATCCGCCCCAGAGCTTGCTGGCAGTCCCACAGTGAACACGCCGGAGCCAGAGTACGAATTCTTTGAGGTGCTGCCCAACCAGGAAATCACCGTTGATGTTGATCCGGCGGATCTCCCCAAGCCCCGCAGCGCGGGTAGCGGCAAACAATATTTGCTTCAGGCGGGCTCGTTCCGACAGGCCGCTGACGCGGATCGTCGTCGCGGCGAACTATTACTCCTGGGCCTTAACCCTAGCGTCGAAGACACTCGCGGGGATACAGGTCGCTGGTATCGCGTGGTCCTCGGCCCCTTTGACAGCCGCTCAGCCATGGCGAAAGCGCGCTCTCTAACCGCTCAGCAAGACATCGATACGCTGCTTATACAGCGCAATTCAGGTTAACAGCGGTCCTTCGGCGCAACTCGCCGTCGACCCCCGCAGGAAACAACGCTTGAACTTGCGCTGCACGCCCCCATAAACGTAGTTCAAGGGCGAAGGAAATCACCGTGGAACAATTCAGAGGCACCACCATCCTGTGTGTGCGCCGGGGCAACAGCGTTGTCGTGGGCGGAGACGGTCAGGTCTCCATGGGCAACACCATCATGAAAGGCAACGCGCGAAAAGTACGTCGCCTATACAAAGACCAGGTGCTTGCAGGTTTTGCCGGGGGTACAGCTGACGCTTTCACCCTCTTCGAGTTATTCGAAGCACAATTGGAAAAACACAGCGGGCAATTGGTCCGAGCGGCGGTAGAACTGGCAAAAGCCTGGCGCACCGAGCGCTCCCTACGCCAGCTCGAAGCGCTGCTGGCCGTCGCCGACAAGGAAACCTCTCTCGTCATCTCCGGAAACGGAGATGTTATCGAACCGGAAAACAATCTGATCGCCATCGGCTCCGGGGGATCCTTCGCTCAGGCTGCGGCTATGGCTTTGCTGGATAACACAGAGCTCAGCGCCCGGGATGTTGTGGAGAAAGGTCTCGGCATTGCCGCCGACATCTGCATTTACACCAACCAGCAGCGCACCATCGAGCAGCTGGACTACTGATCAAATCACTATGCGGACCCCAAACATGTCGAACATGACGCCTCGCGAGATTGTCCACGAGTTGGACAAGCACATTATCGGCCAGCAGGACGCGAAGCGAGCCGTGGCCAACGCCCTGCGCAGCCGCTGGCGCCGTATGCAGGTCGAAGAGGCGCTGCGCGCCGAAATCACACCGAAAAACATTCTGATGATTGGCCCCACGGGCGTCGGTAAAACCGAAATCGCACGGCGCCTCGCAAAGCTTGCGAACGCTCCCTTTGTAAAAGTAGAGGCCACTAAGTTCACCGAAGTTGGTTATGTTGGTCGCGACGTAGAGTCTATCGTCCGCGATCTGGTCGAAATGTCGGTAAAAATGCTGCGCGAGCAGGCAATCGAAAAGATGCGTTTCAGGGCCGAAGAAGCGGCCGAGGAGCGCATCCTCGACATCCTGCTCCCCGGCGCCCGAGATCCCAAGGGTGACGAACCCAGCCAGGGCGACGGTACACGGCAGCTGTTGCGCAAGAAACTTCGCGAAGGCGATCTGGACGAGAAAGAAATCGACCTGGAGTTGAGCACCCCGAGCAGCGTCGAAATCAGTGCCCCCCCAGGCATGGAAGAAATGACCAACCAGCTGCAAAGCATGTTTTCCAACATGGCTCGCTCACAGCCTAAAAGCCGCAGGCTACCCATCCAAGCCGCCTTCGCTGCACTGTGTGACGAAGAAGCCGCCAAGCTGGTCAATGAGGATGAAATCAAGCAGCAGGCGCTTCAGGCTGCGGAGCAAAACGGCATCGTATTTATTGATGAACTGGACAAGGTTGCGAAGCGCGGTGAGACCGCGGGCGCTGATGTCTCTCGTGAAGGTGTGCAACGGGACCTGCTGCCGCTCATCGAAGGCTGCACGATAAGCACCAAATACGGCATGTTAAAGACCGACCATATCCTGTTTATCGCCTCGGGAGCCTTCCATCTTTCCAAGCCTTCGGACCTGATCCCCGAATTGCAGGGACGTCTGCCGATTCGCGTCGAACTGGCAGCTCTATCACCCGACGACTTCCGTCGTATTCTGGTGGAGCCGGATGCTGCACTCACGAGGCAGTACAGCGCACTGCTGGCCACCGAGGGTATGACGCTGGAATTTACTGAAGACGGTATTGCGCGCATCGCTGAACTTGCCTGGCAACTTAATGAGAGCACCGAGAATATTGGTGCGCGACGCCTGCACACGGTCATGGAGCGCTTACTGGAAGATGCATCGTTCAGCGCCGCTGATGACGGCCTCAGCGCAAGTGTTCTCGCTGTAGACGCCGCTTATGTCGATGGGCAGTTGTCTGATCTGGCCATGGATGAAGATCTATCCAGGTTCATCCTGTAAAGGAACGGGAATGACCGACGCTCCCCGCCCGATTCACATCCGCCTGCGCAAACAGTCTCGCGTGCTGGAGCTCGAGTACGCAAATGAGCAGGTCTACAGTCTGAGCTGGGAGTATTTGCGGGTTTACTCCCCCTCTGCCGAAGTGCGAGGGCACCACGAGTCTCAGGCCGTTTTGCAAGCTGGCAAACAACAGGTGGGCGTAAGCGAGCTCAAGCCTGTGGGGCACTATGCCCTTCAGATTGTCTTTGATGACGGGCACGACAGTGGCTTGTATGCCTGGGACTACCTCTATCGCCTCTGCACTCAAAAGGCAGAACTCTGGCAAGCCTATCTGGATGACCTCGCCGAGGCAGGCGCTTCCCGAGAACCCGATACTCAGGTGCTGCACTTCCAACCCTGATTGATCTCAGCCCTCCGGGCAGTAACTGCTCACAGTTCGTCTTATGAACAGGCACTGCTTATAAGGAGACTACAAGCTACAATGCAATCTCGCAGTTAGGACGCAGAGCATGAGCGAAGAAGACACTACGCACTTTGGCTACCGGGACGTGAAGACCGATGAAAAAGCGGGCATGGTTCGCGGGGTCTTTGACTCCGTAGCCAGTCGCTACGACGTAATGAACGACCTGATGTCCGCCGGTGTCCACCGCATCTGGAAGCGCTTCACCATAGAGCTCTCCGGTGTACGCCGAGGCAATCGCGTGTTGGACATCGCCGGTGGCACGGGTGATCTGGCCGCCAAATTTGCACCCATGGTCGGTGAGGAAGGCGAGGTGGTACTCGCTGACATCAATGCAAGCATGCTTATGGTCGGCCGTGACCGCCTGATCGATAAAGGTGTCCGCGGCAACCTCCATTATGTTCAGGCCGATGCCCAGTACCTCCCCTTTCCCGATGATCACTTTGACTGCATCACTATCGCCTTTGGTCTGCGCAACGTTACGGACAAGGACCTGGCGCTGCGTTCGATGCTGCGAATACTCAAACCAGGGGGACGGCTGCTGGTGCTGGAGTTCTCCAAGCCGCGCAATCCCTTACTCAGCCGTGCCTACGATGCCTATTCTTTTAGTGTCCTGCCGTTCATGGGTAAGTTGGTAGCCGGTGATTCCGAAAGTTACCAATACCTTGCAGAGTCCATTCGCATGCATCCCGACCAGGAGACGCTGCGCCAGATGATGGAAGACGCCGGCTTTGCTCGCTGTGATTATCACGACATGACCGGCGGCGTAGTCGCAGTACATCGCGGTGTCAAAAGCTGACAATGAACGACATCCGCATGCCCACGCTCCACACCGCTGGACTGGCCGCCGCCGAGGCGGCTGCCAATGCAGCGCTGCGCTTATCACCCCATAGCGTAGAGGCACTAAAGCCCATTGCCGGTCGAGTGTTGGCTCTGGAGTGCACCCGCCCGGCGATTACCCTCTATCTTCACAGCGAAGCGAACGGCGAATTACGACTGCAGGGTGTGCATGATGGTCCGATAACCACCCGCGTCACAGGAACTGCTCAGGATTTCGCAAGCCTTGCCCAGTCAGAGGACCCCGCAGCCGCGCTCATTAACGGCGGCATCCAGCTCGAAGGTAATAGCAGCACGCTTATCGATATGCAGCGCGTATTCAACGATCTGGATATCGACTGGGAGGCGCCTCTGGTAGCAGGCCTGGGCGACGTCGCAGGCCATCAGTTGGCGGGTATGCTCGGCGCGGCGTTTCACTGGTCGAGGCAGTCCGGAGATAATCTCAGACGGCAACTCGAGGAATTCGCCACAGAAGAAGCGCGTATTGCCCCCCCTAAGCTCGCGCTCGAACACTTTTATGAGGATGTGCAGCAGCTTAGTGAGCGCAGCGAGCGCCTGGAACAACGGGTGGAACGTTTGCGAATGCGTTTAGAGCGCCTGCGGCCCTCCTGATGTCGAGTCTTGTGCGCAGCCTGGAAATCATCCGCGTAGCCGGCCGCTACCGACTGGATGAATTGCTTCCGGAGCAGGCCAGACATCCCGTGCTAACCCCGCTGCTGCGACTGAACCCCTGGCGTCTGGGCGCGGTTTCCGGCACCCGCGGCGAACGCTTGCGCCGCGCGCTGGAAGATCTAGGCCCGGTCTTCATAAAATTTGGTCAAATGCTTTCGACGCGTCGCGACCTGCTTCCCGAGGACATTGCCGACGAGCTGGCCCTGCTCCAGGATCAGGTCCCCCCCTTTGATCAGGCCATTGCCGTCGACATCATAGAAACCGCTCTGGGCGGCAAGGTCGACACGCTCTTTGAACGTTTTGACCGCGAGCCTATGGCCTCCGCATCCGTCGCCCAGGTACACGGCGCCCGAACCCGGGAAGGCCGGGAAGTCGTCGTTAAGGTGATTCGTCCGGACATTGAGCCGGTAATCCTCAAAGATATGGCGCTGCTTGCGCGCATTGCGCGCTTTGTGGAGCGCTGGCTGCGGGACGGCCGGCGTCTGCGTCCCGTCGAAGTGGTGCGGGATTACCGACAAACTATTCTCGATGAGCTGGACCTCGGCCGCGAAGCTGCCAACGCATCACAACTGCGGCGCAACTTTGCCGACGGCAGCATGGTCTATGTCCCCGAAGTTTTCTGGGACTACAGCCGTCGCAACGTCATGGTGATGGAGCGAATTTACGGCATTCCCGTGACCGACCTGGAGACGCTTCGTGCAAAAGATGTCGATCTCAAGGTTCTCGGAGAACGGGGCGTAGAGATATTCTTTACCCAGGTTTTTCGTGATAGTTTTTTCCATGCGGATATGCATCCGGGGAATATTTTTGTGGATGCTTCGGACCCCAAAGACCCCCGATACATCGCCATCGACTGCGCCATCATTGGCTCTCTAAGCGAAGATGACCAGTACTACCTGGCGCGCAATTTACTGGCCATTTTCCGTCGTGATTACCATGAAGTTGCGCAACTCCATGTGGAATGCGGCTGGGTGCCTCCGGACACGCGGGTTCAGGATTTTGAATCTGCCATGCGCGCAGTCTGCGAACCGGTGTTTGAACGCCCCATCGCTGAAATCTCCTTCGGACAGCTGTTGGTTTACCTGTTTCAAACCGCGGCGCGCTTCGACATGGAGGTCCAGCCAAGCCTGGTGCTCCTGCAGAAAACTCTCCTGAATATTGAGGGGCTGGGTCGACAGCTGTATCCCCAGCTCAATCTTTGGGACACCGCCATGCCCTTTTTGGAAAAGTGGGTGGGCGAACGCTATTCCCCTCAGAGTGTGATTAAACGCCTGCAGCAGCAGGCGCCTAATTGGCTGGAACAGCTTCCCCAACTGCCCGAGGCATTGAGGTCAAGTCTCCAGGTCCAGCGCGACACCCAAAAACGTAGTGAGCAGTTGCTTGCGGTAGAGCGCAAGGAGCGGCGCCAGCAAGATCAGCGAGCGCGGCGATGTTATCTGGCCGCCATGGTCTGCATTGTCGCCGCGGGAGCTGCTCTGCCGGCAGTACGCAGTATGCTGGAGCAGGCGCCCACCGTAAGCTGGATTTTACTCGCCGTGGCTGCCGGGCTTGCCTGGCCCAGTCAGAGTGTCTAAATCGCAGCGCTCGCGCTCGGTTATGCGATAATCCTCCGCCTGATGGAAAAGCCCAACACAGCCGACTACCTCGACGAGCTTCGCTGGAATGACGATGGCCTCGTGCCAGCGATTGCAAAGGATCACAAGACGGGCAAAGTATTAATGATGGCCTGGATGAATGCCGAGTCCCTGCGCTGCACGGTTGAGGAAGGGAGAGCTGTGTACTGGTCCCGATCCAGACAGGCTTTGTGGCGCAAGGGCGAGAGCTCGGGCAATACCCAGGAGCTCAAAAGTCTTCGGCTGGACTGCGATGGCGACACCCTGCTGCTGGAAGTGGAGCAAATTGGTGGAATAGCGTGCCACACAGGCCGCGAGCACTGCTTTTACCGCCAGTTTGTTGATGGTGAATGGCAGACGGTTGAACAGGTTCTTAAAGACCCTAAAGAGATTTATGCAGCAAGCAGCTGACAATGAGGTGCTCAAAGCACTGGACAAGGTTCTGCAAGAGCGCAGAGCTGCGTCGGGTGACAGCTCCTATGTAGCGAGCCTCTATGAGAAGGGGCTCAACAAGATTCTGGAGAAGATCGGCGAGGAAGCGTCCGAAGTGATTATCGCTGCCAAGGATTGTGAGGGAACCCAGGGCCAGGAAGCGCTTCTGGGCGAAGTCGCGGACCTCTGGTTTCACAGTATGGTCCTCCTCGCACAACAGGGCCTGACGTCTGAGGACGTTCTGGCAGTTTTAGAAGAGCGTTTTGGCTTGTCGGGCCACGAAGAGAAGGCCGCGAGAAGCTAGTTACCCGTACACACCAGGTACTGACGGGCGTCATAAAAGTCATTTAGAGTCGCGGCAGCCACGAGCCGCTGCGATAAAAAGGAGAGAGTCATGGGATTAGGTGGAATCAGCATTTGGCAGTTGCTCATTATTCTGGCGATTGTGGTCATGCTATTTGGTACCAAGCGTTTACGCAGCCTGGGATCGGATCTTGGCAGTGCGGTAAAGGGCTTTCGAAGCAGCATGCAGGACGAAGGCGATGAACAAGCCGAGCAAAACGCGGCCGAGGGTGACGAACCCGAGACCAGTGATGCTGCAAAGAACAAGACTGACGTCTAGATCTTAAAACGTACCTCCGCGCACTCGCTAGAGCAGTAATTTCGCATGTTCGATATCGGCTTTGCCGAACTACTTATTATTGGTGTCGTCGCTCTGATCGTCATTGGTCCGGAGCGCCTGCCTGATGCGGTGCGCACTGCCAGCGCCTGGCTAAATCGCATTCGTCGCGGTTTTAACGATATCAAGCAGGAAGTTCAGCAGGAGCTGCATAACGACGCGGTTATGAAAGACCTGAGAGCGCTTAAAGATACCGGCGACGAGCTACGTCGCGAAACCCAATCGCTGGGTTCTGACTTAGCTAGCGGGCTCAATGTGCCCGAACCCTTAAACGATGCGGGGGAGTCCGAACCGGTGTCAGCAAAAGAGAAGCCGCTCAGTCAGGATGCGGCCGAAAGCACCGTAGAAGGACCCTCTGCATCGTCAGAGGGTGAGCTCTCAGAATCTGCGGACAACAAAACCGGTGACTGATACCGAGAACGATACGCCGCTGCCCCTGGTAGCGCATCTCACCGAGCTGCGAGACCGCCTCCTGCGCGCAATTCTTGCAGTGCTTGTCGTGTTTATCTGTCTTTTCCCGTTTGCCAACGATATTTACACGTTTGTTTCGGAACCTCTGCGGGCACTGCTGCCCGAGAATGCCAGCATGATTGCCACGGACGTTGCCTCACCGTTCCTCACACCCTTCAAACTAACGCTGTTTACTTCGCTCTTCGTCGCCATCCCCTATGTGCTCTTCCAGATTTGGTCATTTATCGCGCCGGGCATGTACAGCAAAGAAAAACGCTTTGCCTTGCCGGTGCTCGCGAGCTCCGTTCTGCTCTTTTACTGTGGCGCCGCATTCGCCTACTTTGTAGTGTTTCCACTGATTTTTGCCTTCTTTACCAGCGTGGCTCCCGACGACATCACCATCATGACGGACATCAACAGCTATCTAAACTTTGTATTAAAGCTGTTTTTTGCCTTTGGTCTGGCGTTTGAGATACCCATCGCAGCGCTCATCGCTATTTGGGCAGGCATCACTACCCCCGACGATCTAGGGCGCAAACGCCCGTACATCATTGTCGGCTGCTTCGTCTTTGGAATGCTCTTAACACCGCCGGATGTAATCTCCCAGGCTCTCCTTGCCATTCCCATGTGGCTGCTGTTTGAAGCGGGGGTAATTGCCGGCCGCCTGGTGTTAAAGCCGCAAGCTGGGTCCTGAGCAGCACCTTTTACATCATTTAAAGCATCGCAAAGCTGCTTGTGAAGGTGCGCAGGAGCGATACACTGTGAACTTTCTTAAAATCCGGATCCTCAAGCCATGACCCGTTCCCTGCGGTTGCTCAGCACATTTATTTTTCTCACAGCCATGCTATCGGCTAGCGTTTTCGCGCAAGACGAGGCAAGCGAGGTGCCTGCCGCCCCGGCAGAAGAGCAGGCGGAAAAAAAAGCCGAGGAGGTCGAGGAGGAAGCTGAAGTTGAGGCTGATACCGAGACCATGCGCGAGATAATTGAGACCGAGAAAAAGTCCGAAGCAGTCATCCGCGAAAAGGTTGCTGAACTCGGGAGTACCGAAGAGCTCCCCAGGACTCCGCTTCAACTGCTCGTATTGCTGGCAGATGCGGGCGCTCAAAAAGACCGGGAGCGCGCCGCCAGTTATCTGGATATGCGCTACCTGCCGGAAGACGTCGCCCAGTGGGCCCCCGTGGACCTCCTGGATGCGCTGCGGATTTTGTGGAACCAGCAAAACCTCATCGACATAACCAGCCTGAGCGATGAGCCAGAGGGCAAGCTCGATGATGGCCTTCCGTCCTACCGCGATCTTCTGGGCGTCATACGTAAAGACAATGGCGATGAAGTCCCCATCCTGTTGCAGCGAATTCCCGATGGCGCCGGAGGTAAGACCTGGAAAATCTCCAACGCCAGCGTCGCTGAGATCCCCGGGCTTTGGGAAGATCTGGGTTACGGTAAGTTCGCCGTATGGCTGGAGCGACATCTTCCGGACTATCGCGTGGCCGGCCTGGAAAGCTGGCAACTCATCGCAGGCATCGTATTTCTGATCGCAGCCTGGTATCTCGCCATTCTGGCCAGTTACGTACTGATGCGTATCGCCTTACTGGTCCCCAACCGCTTTCCCCTGGGTATCGAGAGCTTCTTTCAGGGGTCTCTGCGTTACTTCCTGTTCCTGCTGATTTTTCGATGGCTCATGGACCAGCTGGCGCTGTCTTTGGCGGCGCGGATCTACCTAAATTCCTCGGGCGTCGACTACATCGCCTTTACGATACTGCTTCTCGGCACGATCTCTCTGGTACGGGATTACAACATCCGACGTCTGGAGCGCGCCGGTAACCGGCAATATGTAGCGTTGCTGAAACCCTTCACAACCATTGTGAAGTTTGCAGCCATACTCGTCGTCGCACTGGTATGGGCGGAGCGCGCCGGCTACAACATGTCCACGATCATAGCGGGCCTGGGCGTGGGCTCCCTGGCAGTGGCACTTGCCGCTCAGAAGACCCTCGAGAACATCATTGGCGCAATTACTCTCTACTCTGCGCGACCCGTAAATCCCGGCGATCTATGCCGCTTTGGCGACATAGTGGGCTTCGTCGAAGAAATTGGCCTGCGATCAACCATGATCCGCACGCTCAACCGAACCATGTTGGCGGTGCCAAACGCCGTGTTTTCATCGGTAGAAGTTGAAAACTTCAGCCATAGGGATCGTATTCGCTATTACCAGCACATCGAACTACAAATGACTACGGCGGATCAGCTGCGCGTAATCCTCGCGAGGTTGAGGGAGCTGTATCTTTCTCACGAGGACGCCATGCAGGAGACCGTCAGTATCCGTCTTAAGCAGGTCGAGGCTGCAACCGCTGTCATTCGCATCGATGTGGGTATACGCACCACAGACTATCAGCGCTTTCTTGCAGTCGCCGAGGATCTCAACTTACGCATGATCGAGCTGGTCCACGAAGCCGGCGCTGTGTTTAGTGGTCCCGGGCAAGTGCTCCAAGTGCGCGATTTCTACCGCGCTTCGGAAGAAAAAATTGCCGAAGTACACGCGCAGCTTGAGAGCTGGAAAAGTGAAGAGAGGCTACCCTTTCCTGACTACACCGCCGCCGAGAAAGCCGCCCTGCAGGGAGCCATTGAGCTGCCAAATCGCAAGGACAACTTCTGAAAACTGCAAAGAAAGAAAAGGCCGCTGGCATCGCCCCACTCCGAGCGCTGGTCGGTCAGCTTGCACCTTACCGATGGCGGCTTGTAGCAGCAGCCATCGCGCTTATTTTTACTGCGGGCGCCACGCTCACTCTGGGCAAGGGCCTTCAACTACTTATTGATCGTGGATTCGGTGGGGATGATCCGGGAGCCCTGGGTGATGCGGTGCGTATTGTTATGCTCATCACGACGGCGATAGCCATCGGCACCTTCTTTCGCTTTTATTTAGTATCGTGGTTGGGAGAGCGCATCAGCGCGGATCTTCGCAGTGCGGTGTTTAGGAACATCGTCCGCCTGCATCCCGGGTTTTTTGAAGAGAACCGTTCCGGTGAAATCATGTCGCGATTAACCGCAGACACGACCGTGTTACAGACGATCATTGGATCTTCCATGAGTATGGCACTGCGCAGCTCTCTGACCCTGACCGGCGCTATCGTGATGATGCTCATTACCAACTTTAGGCTGACCTTGTTTATTGTCGCGACGGTACCCATGGTGCTGCTGCCGGTGATGATTTTTGGTCGGCGGGTTCGCACGCTCTCCAGCAGCAGCCAGGACAGCGTGGCAAGCGTGGGCTCCTATGCCGGCGAAATCATTCAGAACATCCGCACCGTTCAGGGCTTTAATCGAGAAGGTGCCGAATCCCAGGCCTTTGATGCGGAAGTTGAAAAAGCCTTTGTCATCGCCCGCTCTCGCGTACGGCAACGGGCACTGCTCATCGCCTTCGCCATCATTGTCTTGTCGGGCGGCATGATCGCCATGATGTACTCCGGGGGCCGGGACGTCATCAGCGGCGCTATGACCGGCGGCGAACTTGCCGCATTCATGTTTTACGCGGTAATGGTAGGCACGGGGTTTGCGACGCTGTCCGAGGTTTGGGGTGACGTCCAGCGTGCCGCCGGGGCGACGGAACGCCTGTTGGAGCTGATAGAAACAGATAGCGCTCTACCCGATACCGGCGACCGGGAATCAGTCTCAAAGAATCCTGCCATGCTTTTACGGGATGTTTCTTTTAGCTATCCCTCTCGTCCCGATACGCTGGCGCTGGACAATGTGTCGCTCAACATTGAGGCGGGAAAAAGCCTGGCGTTGGTGGGTCCCTCCGGGGCAGGCAAGACAACCCTGTTCGAGCTGTTCCAGCGCTTCTACGACCCCCAGTCCGGTGCCTTGTTACTGGATGGCATTGATCTTCGAGAAATGTCTCTGGCTCAGCTGCGCGCCAATCTCGCCATCGTTCCGCAACAGCCCACACTTTTCAGCGCCGATGTTCGCTACAACATTGCCTATGGAAAACCCGACGCCAGCGATGAGGAAATACAAGCCGCGGCGCGACGTGCCCATGCCCACGACTTTATCACCGCCCTGCCCGAGGGCTACGGCAGCTATCTGGGCGAACAAGGGGTTCGACTATCGGGAGGCCAGCGTCAACGCATTGCCTTAGCCAGAGCCATGCTCACCGATCCCAAGGTGTTATTACTTGATGAGGCAACCAGCGCCCTGGACGCCGAGAGCGAGCACCAGGTGCAACAGGCCATTAGCGAACTCATGCACGAACGCACCACCGTGATCATCGCGCATCGATTGGCGACGATTCGAGATGCCGACTGCATCGCGGTTTTGGAGGACGGCAAGGTCGTAGCCACGGGCACCCACGATGAGCTTCTGAAAAGCTCAGAGCTTTACGCCCGATTGGCCAAGCTGCAGTTTCGCAACGAGGCAGTATCAACCAGCGCTTAGGTTCAGCGCATCGTGGTGAGAAAGTGCAGGTGGTTCTCGTATTGACTCAATATGTCGTGGGTAATCTGCTCTCGCGTCCAACCCATAATGCAGTAGTCCTGACCGCCTTGAGATAAGTGCACCTCAGCACGGTAGTAGCGATCACCCTCGGCCATTGACGAAATGGCCTCTCCCGCTAAACGCTCATCAGGCATGGCGTGCACACGACTTCGAACCTCGTAAACAAAGTCAATCTCGCCACCGTTGAGCACCTCCATGCGCACTCTGGGCTGTTTATCAGATTCCTCGGTGACGTGGGCTTCCACATCGTGACTCTCAAGCTCTTGGGCAAACTCTCGAAGCGCAGGCCCCACCTGATCTTTAAGAAACTTCTGGACACTGCGGTCCTCGGGAAACTCCAAAAGATTCGACAGCCGGCTGCGCCAGTCGCCATCGGCTCCCGAGGCTGGAGATACACTCTGTGCGTTGCGCTGAGAGGCATCCAGCGACAGCGCCTTTGCAAAACCCCAAATTGCCCCCAGGAGAGCCAGCGAGAAGGGCAGTGCACTGGCAATAGCGGCGGTCTGGAGCGAGGACAAGCCGCCCGCCAGCAGCAATACCGCGGCAATTGCGGCAATCACCGCGGCCCAAAAAATCCGCTGCAGCACCGGCGTATCATCACGACCATTGGCCGACAGCATATTGAGCACCAGAGCGCCGCTGTCCGCCGACGTCACAAAGAAGACCACGATCATTGCCAGGCTCACCGCGGACAAGAAAGTGGAAAACGGCAAGAACTCGAGAAATCTGAACAGCGCCACCGCCTGATTGGCCGACACAGCCTCCCCCAGCTGCATCGCCCCCTCATTCAGTATCAGGTTAATCGCGCTATTGCCGAACACCCCCATCCACAGCAGAGTGAACCCGCAGGGGACCAGCATGGCACCAAGAGTGAACTCGCGGATGGTGCGACCTCGAGAGATACGCGCGATAAACAATCCCACAAAGGGTGACCAGCTCAGCCACCAACCCCAATAAAAAATAGTCCAACCCCCCAGCCAATCAGTGGGGTCGTAGGCGTATAACGTGAAGGTTTTGCTGATCAACTCGCTGATATAGATGCCCAGGCTCTCGAGCGTTGCACCGAGGATAAGAATAGTGGGTCCCGCAATGAGGACGCCGATCAAAAGTAGTACCGAAAGTCCTATATTGAGCTCGGACAATCGTTTGATACCCGCATTAAGCCCCATGGCGACTGAGATACTCGCCAGTGCCATGGTGCCAATGATCAACATCACCTGCACACCGGCGGAGATCGGGATACCAAACAGATATTCGAGTCCCGAATTAATCTGCAGAACGCCAAAACCGAGACTCGTGGCGATACCACAGGCCGTACAAACAATGGCGAATACATCAATAGCCGCACCGGCCGGGCCATAGATACGCTCACCGATGAGGGGATAAAAGGCTGACCGCATGGTCAACGGCAAACCATGCCGATAGGAGAAGTAACCCAGGAGCAGCGCGACGATCGCATAAATAGCCCAGGCGTGAAGTCCCCAGTGGAAGTAGGTCAGGGTCATGGCTTGACCCGCCGCCTCGATGCTGCTGCCCTCCCCATGGGGTGGCTCGAGGAAGTGCATCACCGGCTCGGCCACACCAAAGAACATCAGCCCGATGCCCATACCCGCAGCGAACAGCATGGCAAACCAGCTCAGCGAGCTGTACTCGGGAACTGAGTGATCCGGCCCGAGCTTGATGTCACCAAAACGCGAGAAGCTGAAGATCAATACGCTGAGCAACACGATGGCCACAACCAGTACGTAGTACCAACTGGCGTAGGTCACGATGGCACCCTGAACACTTTGCAGGAACGCATTGCTCTCATCAGGCGCAAGCGCAGCACCAAAGACCATCAATAAAAGCGCCGCGGTGGACGGAAAAAACACGCCCTTATCCACGCTAAAACCCATGAAGCCTTGGCTTTCAGGCGCCTTGTTGTCGGCTGGACCGGTCATCTGAACCTCTGTTTAGTGGAGCAAAGGCGGAAGGGTACGCAGATTATCTGATGTCAGCAAAACATTAATGCATAGTGTACAAATCTTTCTTTTAGTCGCTAATTGTAAAAACTTCATACAAATCAGTATTTAAAGGGCGATGCCGGTATAATCGGCAGAAGAATTGTTTTTGCTATAAACTATTAGCGCTTTTTTTGTGCACTATTTTTGTCAGGGAGACACCATGCTATCCAGAAATAAGCTGAACGCCGCCACCCGAGCTGCAGTCATCGCCAGTGTTACCGGGGGCAGCCTGGCCAGCGCCAGCGCCTACGCCCAACTCGAGGAAGTCATCGTCACGGCGACCAAGCGCTCGGCGAGTACGCAGGACATTCCCGTGGCGGTTCAGGCCCTGGGGGAAGACACCCTGAATGACATGGGCGTGACAAACTTCGAGGATTATCTCGTACAGCTGCCGGGCGTGACTGCCGGAGGTAGTGGTCCCGGACAGAACACGATTTACATTCGCGGTGTTGCCTCTACTACGCCAAACCTCACCACCGCTGGTGTTGCCGGGCTATCGCCCAACGTGGCGCTCTATCTTGATGAGCAGCCCCTCGCACAGCCCGGACGAAATCTGGATGTGTATGCCGCAGACATGAACCGTATCGAGGTTCTCGCCGGCCCCCAGGGCACGCTCTTTGGTGCCAGCTCACAGGCGGGCACGGTACGTTTGATTACCAACAAACCTGACTTCAGTGGCACCTACGGTCGCATGAAGGTGGGTACTGCCTTTACCAAGGGCGGCGAGATGAGTAACAACGTCGAAGGCATGATCAACGTACCGGTAACCGATAAGCTCGCGCTGCGCGGAGTTGTCTATGTTGATCGCATGGGCGGCTATATCGATAACGTCGCTGGCACATTGAACACCAGCGAGAGCGCACGCTTTAGACCCGCTGGCACCATGCGCGCCAACGGTGTTCCTGTTAGCGAGCAGCGCGGCGGATTTCAGGCCGAGGCGGACTTATCTGGCGTCAATTTCATCGATGCCGACAACAGCACCCGAACCGAAGACGACTTTAACGACACGACCTATGCAGGCTTCCGTCTTGCGGGTGTCTACACCATCAATGCTGACTGGGACCTGCAGGTATCGCATATGCAGCAGCAGCTTGATTCCGATGGAGTATTCTTCTCGGATCCGGAATTAGGTGATTACGAAGTCACGCGATTCCAGCCCGACAGCATCGATGATGAGTTTAGCAATACGGCCTGGACCCTCTCCGGACGCATCGGTGAACTTGAGGTGCTGTACTCCGGTGCATTCACGGATCGTCAAACTGACCAATTAGTCGACTATTCGGATTACCTGTTTGTGGGGCAATACCTGCCTTACTACATCTGTGACAGCTCTGTGTCCTACCCTGGCGATGCCGCACCCAGCGGAACCTGTCAGGCTCCGGACCTGTTTGTCGGCAGCATCACAAAAACCGAAGTGACAACCCACGAAATCCGCCTGAACACTGCAGAAGACCGTCGCATTCGCGCAACTGTAGGTGCGTTTTACAGCGATCTGGAGCTGACCGAACGCAACGACTTTACCTATCCAGGCTCCACGCAGGTTGATGGCTACGGTGTGCAAACCGGATTTTCGCCCAACTTCCCATTTACCACGGGCTACATCTCGGATCCGGGCCCCTTCCCTGACGGCGTAATTTTCCGCAACGACGTGCGCCGCACCGATGAGCAGATGGGTGTGTTTGGCGAAGTTACTTTCGATATCACAGATCAGCTGGCACTGACTGCGGGCGCGCGTTGGTATGACATCGAAGTCGGTCTTGAAGGCAGCGCTAATGCGTCCTTCTGTAACTTGTTCCAGCCGGATTCAAACTCTTTCGGTACGGACATCTCGGACTTGTACAACGGCGATGGACAAATCACCTTCCGTGGCACCTGTAATCCTGACGCCCAGCTGACCTACACCCTGGACAACATCGATGAAGCGCCGGACCAGGTAGCGGCTGCATTACTCAATGCGCCCACCAAGGCACAAACCGATGGTGTCATTGGCAAGCTGAGCTTGTCATACACCCCCACCGAGAATCAGCTGTGGTTTGTGACTTTGTCCGAAGGCTTTCGTCCGGGATTGCTGAATCGCCCCGGCGGTGCATCAGGCCCCAATGGCTATCAAGTACCCTTCGCCCTGGATACGGACGATGTCACCAACTATGAGCTCGGCTGGAAACTTGATTTGCTGGACCAGTCCCTGCGATTTAACGGCAGCCTGTTCTTTGTCGACATCGAGCGTCTGCAAACCACCATCTTTGATCCCAGCATCGTGAACCTGTTCTTCTCGGACAACGCGGCCAATGCTGAGGTTATGGGTCTGGAGGGCTCCGTAGACTGGGCGCCCATCTCCCTCCCGGGACTCGTGGTGAGCGGCTCCTTCTCTATGCTCGATACAGAGATCACAGAAGTACTCACGCCAACCAACGATGTGCGTAAGGGCGACTCTCTGGCTTTTGCACCGGAGCTGCAGGCGACCATTCGTGCGCGTTATAACTGGGATCTGAACAACGGCTTGCGCGCCCATGTAATGCCGCACCTTGCCTACTCCGACGAGTCCTTTAGCGACATTATTGCGATCAATCGTCAAACGGTGGCCTCATGGTTGATGCTCGGCTTTACCGCGGGCGTTTCAAACAACCAGTGGACGGCTGAGGTTTATGTGGACAACCTCACGGACGAAGCAGCGGAACTGTCAAACAACTTTGTCAATGACCGAGACCGCGTCACCCTGGCTCGCCCTATGACGGGCGGCGTACGCTTCACCTGGAACTTTGAGTGATGCCGAGCGCCCGGCTTCGTCGGGCGCGTCCTCTTCGGCGGCTGAATCAGTAGGGTCCCACGCTCAGAATTTGATGCGCAAAGGCCAAATTGCCGACGCGCTGAGCGTACTCGAGACTCACTTGCTCGCTGTCCCGCAGGACGGGGAAGCTCTGTACCTGGCGGCCGTTTGTGCGCGTATGAGTCAATCCTTTGACGCGGCGCAGAACTATCTAAATACGCTTTTGAGGAACGAACCGGGTAACGGTAGGGGCCTGCAGGAACAAGGGCACCTGTACCGGGATACCAAAAATCCCACCGCGGCAATCGATGCCTACGCCGAAGCCCTGCGCGTTAACCCTGCGCTACTGGCGAGCTATAGGCAGCGCCTGACCCTGTTACGGGAAGCGGGACGGGAACAGGAAGCAAGCCTGACCGCCGCCCAGCTGCACCGCGCCGAAGCGCTGCCCAAAGCGCTCATCGCCGTTACCGATTTAATAGCCCAGGGCCGGATACTCAAAGCCGAGCAACTCTGCCGACAATTTCTCAGGCAGTCCCCCCGACATACCGAGGGAATGCGTCTTCTTGCGGATATTGGCGCACGCCTGGGAGCGCTGGAAGAGGCGAATTTTCTTCTGGAAACCGCCTGCGAGCTGGAGCCCTCGGACGTCGCGCTGCGCATTGATCTTATTCGTGTGCTGAGCAAGCGTCAGCGCTTTGAAGAATCTCTGGCGCAAGCTGAGCTGCTTCTGGCCAGCGCACCACAGAACCTACAGTATCAATCCCTAAAAGCGATCGAACTTCTGCAATTGGGTCGCTACGAGGAAGCCATAAAAGGCTTTAACGGCATTCTCGATAAGTTACCCGGAGATGCGATCACCCTCACCTCAAAAGGCCATGCCTTAAAGACCCTCGGTGCGGGCGCGAACGCCATTGACGCCTATGAGTCTGCGAGCGAGGCCGTCCAGGGTGGTGGCGAAGCCTGGTATGCCCTGGCCAATCTCAAGACCTATCAGTTTAGTGAAGCACAGATCGACAAAATGCAGACGCAACTGGCCAGCAACCCTCCGATTCTTGATCGCGTTTACCTGGCCTTTGCATTAGGTAAAGCATTTGAGGATCGCAGCGAGTTTGCCAGCTCTTTCGAGAGCTATGCCCTGGGTAACAGCCTTAAGCGTGCAGGCCTCAATTATCAAAGCGAGGGCTTCGAGCGCGAGGTGGATGCCCAATGCCAGGGATTTACCGAGGCCTTGCTAAGCGCCCAGGAGGGCAAAGGCTTCAGTGCCCCCGACCCCATATTTATTGTGGGAATGCCGCGCGCAGGGAGCACCTTACTGGAGCAAATCCTGGCTACCCACAGCCAGGTCGACGGCACCCGAGAGCTCCCAAACATTTTGTCTCGTGCTCAGCGACTCCGTCGTCAGCGCAACGAAGCAGATGAGACTCCTGGCTACCCCAACATCCTCGCCGATCTTGATAGCGACACACTGCAGCAGCTTGGTAGAGATTTCATCGAGGAGACCCGGGTACACCGAGGCGCCGCGCCTTTCTTCATAGACAAAATGCCGAACAATTTTCGGCACATCGGGCTGATTAAACTCATTTTGCCTCGTGCAAAAATTATCGATGCCCGTCGCGAGCCCATGGCTTGCTGCTTCAGCAACTTCAAACAGCTGTTTGCCGAGGGACAGGAGTTCAGCTACGACCTGGCTGATCTGGGACATTACTACCGACAATACGAGCGCCTCATGACACACTGGGACGCGGTACTACCGGGCAGCGTGCACCGCCTGCAACATGAGTCCCTACTGGATGACTTTGAGGGAGAGCTGCGCAGACTCCTGGGATTTCTGGAGCTCCCCTTCGAAGAGCGCTGCCTGCGATTTTATGAAAATGATCGTCCGGTACGCACCCCCTCATCCGAACAGGTCCGTCAGCCATTGTTTCGCGATTCTGTCGAGCAGTGGCACAATTACGCGCCCTGGCTAGAAGCTCTGCGTCACGCTCTCGCTCCCGAGCTTGCTTGACCATGCCCCCAAACATGACATTTGTAACAGACGAAGCGGATTTCCACTGATGGCAGAATTACTTGATGACGTGCTTGTATCACTTCGCCGGATCTTGCGGGCGACCAGCATCCACTCGCGCAAGCTGGGGCGCTCCGTGGGGATCACGGCGCCGCAATTGATGGTGCTGCGTGCCGTCAAGGACAATGACGGACTTACCGCTACCGAAGTGGCACATGCGGTCAGCCTGAGTCAGGCGACCATAACGGCCATCGTATCGAAGCTCGAGGAGCGGGGGTTGTTGATACGTGAGCGGAGCAAAGTAGACAAACGACGGGTGCACGTATCTCTTACAGAAGCCGGTAGAGCGGTTCTCCTAGAAGCACCCAAGCCATTGCAAGAAAGTTTTTCCCGAAGGTTTGAGGCGCTTCCTCGCTGGGAACAGTATCAGTTGGTATCGTCGCTAGAGCGCATCGCGCTCATGATGGATGCGGAAGACCTGGACGCAGCGCCGCTGCTCACGGATCACGCTGAACTTCACTAGCAAGCAGGGCTAAATGACCTAGCCCGGTCGCCCTGCCCGTTTCAGGAGTCGCAGACGATCCTGCCGCTCACGGTTAACCCTCAACAGATCTGACACCGCATCACGGTAGACGCCCTGCATATCATCCAGCCACTGCACGGTGAGCCGCGTGTTATTTACGGCGCAGAGAAACGGCGCTTTGAGTGGCTGATCAAGAACAATGTAGCTGGCCTCTCGAAGCCCCCTCTTCAGCTGCTCCCGGGTGATGTCACGCCCACTCTGATTGGCCATACCCATGACTTCGTAGGCTTCAAAGAGAGACTCTATACTCACCCACTCCGCCACCGCCTGACGCTCGACCCCGCGGCGCAAACTCCGACGGAGCTTGCGTGCCATGTTTCTAAACTCTCGCTGTACGCGGCGACCAAAAACCGGGTCCCCCACAGGCTTCAGCTGATCATCTGCGGACAACTCTCGCCAGTCGGCATAGGTGAGCACCGCATCGATGACCGGGAACACCTCGCGCTCTTCAAAGCTCATATGTCCATAGGACGCCTGCACATACTCGCGGCCAAGACGTACCACCTCGGCTCCGCTGAGCTCGCCTCGACGCCAGTCCTCGACAGCTTGCAACAGATCTCGGCCATTGCGCGCCATATGGTCGTGGTCTTGCTCAAGGCGACGTCGGTCTTCAGCAAGCTTTTTATCGACATCGGCGGCGTAGCCGTAAATCAGATCTTCCCGGGGGTGATGAAATCGATCCGGCCAGGTGACCATGTAATCCATGATCTCGTAAATGACGTGGGTGTCCACAAGTTCACTACGCTCTATGGCATTCAGGTGATCGGATAACAAGGCGAGAACGCTCGCAATGTGTCGATGCTCCGCGCGCAGCGCCGCCAACATAGGCGCCTCGGAAACATCACTCTCATGCTGATCCGCAAAAGCCTGAAGATCCATAGGCTCTGAGCCCACGGTCTTCCCGCGGGATTCGTTGGATGTCGATCGAGACGTATTGACCGCCATGGAAGTCACCTCTCACCAAAATTGATCGGGCAAGCCTAACGGGGGAGGAAGATACGAGCAAGGCAGCTCCCGGGAGACCCCAAAGAGCAGCCTATAGCATTAGAGAGGGATCAGTTACTGCCCAGTTCTCGCACAAGGCTACCGATGGACTCCTTGGCATCACCAAACAACATCCGCGTGTTGTCTTTGTAGAACAAGGGGTTTTCGATACCGGCAAAGCCAGACGCCATAGAACGCTTGAGCACGAAAACTGTGCGCGCCTGATCCACATTAATCACCGGCATACCATAGATGGGCGAGGACTCTACATCCCTAGCGGCGGGGTTCACCACGTCGTTAGCACCAATCACAATCGCCACATCCACAGTCTCCATGCGGGGATTGATATCGTCCATCTCAAGGAGCTGATCGTAGGGGACATCGGCCTCGGCAAGGAGCACGTTCATGTGGCCTGGCATACGGCCCGCAACCGGGTGAATACCAAAGTTCACCTCAGCTCCGTTCTTCTCAAGAAGCTCGGTAAGCTCTTTGACCACGTGCTGTGCCTGAGCAACCGCCATGCCGTAGCCCGGGATGATCGCAACGTTAGTCGCGGCTTCGAGAATATAGTAGGCATCTTCAGCCGAGATCGGCTTGATCTCTCCCTCTACCACGGTCTCTTCATCGCTCACGGCGGCAAAGCCACTAAACAGCACGTTGGAAAGCGAGCGATTCATCGCCTTACACATGATCTGCGTCAGAATAATGCCCGATGCACCCACCAGTGAGCCCGCCACGATTAAGATATTGTTGTTGATCGCGAAGCCCGCAGCGCAGGCGGCGAGGCCTGAGTAGGAGTTCAGCAGCGAGATGACCACCGGCATATCTGCGCCGCCGATGGGGATTACGGCCATGATGCCGAAGGCCAGGGACAGACCGATCATAAGAATGAGCCAGAACGGTGTGTCCGGATAGAGGCAGAACAGCCAGCCACAGACGAAGATCGCGAAGATAATCACGCTGTTGACCATCTGCTGGCCGCTGAACTGTACGGCAGCGCTTGAGATCTTCTCACTCAGCTTTCCGTAGGCGACCAAAGACCCTGTAAAGGTTACGCCGCCGATCAATATCGACAGCACAATCGTAATCAGAGTAAACAGGCCCGCATCCGCACTAATCGCCGCGGCGCCCACCAAAAGGCTCGCAAGGCCACCGAAGCCGTTGAACAGTGCGACCATTTCAGGCATCGCAGTCATTTGCACGAGCCGCGAGGCTGAAGCGCCAATCGCGCCACCCACCACAAAACCTGCGAGTATCCACTGATATTCAACAATGCCCTGATCAAGGAGCGCAGCAACGATAGCCAGCAACATACCCGCTGCAGATATCGTGTTACCTCGCCGCGCGGTAGCGGCTGAGCCCAGAAGTTTCAGGCCATAGATAAACAGTGCCGCAGAAACGACATAGGCCAGCTCAATCCCAAAAGGAGATACGCTCACAATCAGCCCCCTCTCTTCTTGAACATGGCAAGCATGCGGTCGGTCACCATATAGCCGCCCACCACATTGATGGATGCTAAAGCCACGGCGCCCGCGCCCAGCCAGTTAGCAAGATCCTGCTGGCCGTTACCCGCCAGCGCGATCGCGCCGACGACGGTAATACCCGAAATGGCATTTGCGCCAGACATCAGGGGCGTATGCAGTGTCGCTGGAACTTTAGTAATGAGTTCGAAGCCGAGAAATATCGACAGCATTAAAATAAACGTTAGGAATATCGCATCCATGATCAGGCATCCCCCGCCAGAATGTTCTTGATGGTCTCGTTAACAACAGCCCCATCGTGCGTAATCACACAGCCCGGCAGAATGTCGTTCTCCATATCCAGCACAAACTCCCCGGCTTCCTTGTCCCAGGTATCTTCCACCAGATTAAAGAGGTTGTTCGCGTACATCACCGAGGCATCCCGGCAAACGTAGTTAGGCAGATTGCCAAGGCCTACGAGGGTCACACCGTTGATGTCTACCACTTCGTTGGGGACTGATCCCTCAACATTGCCGCCGGTCTCTGCGGCCATGTCCACAACCACAGCGCCGGGCTGCATGCCCTCGACCATGGAGCGGGGCACAATCACCGGTGGCTTACGACCAAATACCTGCGCCGTAGTAATCACAACATCAGACTCAGCAATCACGGCCGCCTGGGCGTCCTGCTGCTTTTGAATCTGTTCCGGGGTCAACTCTTTCGCGTAGCCGTCAGCGGTCTGGCCTGTGTCGCCGAGATCAATATCGAGGAAGGTTGCGCCCAGAGACTGCACTTGCTCAGCCACCACCGGGCGGGTATCAAAAGCGGTAACCTTCGCACCAAGCCGCTTAGCGGTCGCAATGGCCTGAAGGCCTGCTACACCAGCACCGATAATGAACACCTTAGCGGGCTTGAGTGTGCCCGCGGGGGTCATCATCATGGGAAAGATACGCGGCAAACGCGTGGCCGCAAGCATGACCATGACGTAACCGGCCAGGTTAGCCTGAGAGCTCAGGGCATCCATTTTCTGACTGCGCGTGGAGCGAGGGATCATTTCCATGCTGATAGCAGTCACCCCCGCTGCGGCGAACGCCTGTACCAACTCATGCTCGTTAAAAGGATCTAGATAGCTGATATGGATACAACCGCGCTTCATTTGAGCAACTTCAGCCACTTCAGGCTTGCGCAGGCGCAGCAACATATCGGCTGAACTTATGAGAGCGGCGCGGTCTGCAACGACCTCGGCGCCCGCGTCTAGGTATTCACTATCCTGAAACCCACTCCCAAGCCCCATACCGGCTTCTATGTGTATGGAAGCGCCCAGGCGCACGAGTTTTTTGGCTGTATCTGGCGTCATGGCCACCCGGTTTTCTCCCGGGTAGAGTTCCTTGGGAACGGCTAACTGCATGTTTGTTTCACCCTGTATCAGTCAGTTCTTGGTGCGCTGGTAAGACACCTCCTGGCGCCTTTAAAGCCCCCAGTTTTTGAGGGGGCAAGACTTTAGCACAGAGAGTGTGGGCTTCGAAGGGCGCAGTGCGAGTTTGATCCACTCCACCGCCGTCCCCTTTCTCGAGCCAAAGAGGCGCTGATAACCCTGGTTAGCGCGGTGGACTAAAAATCAACCTGCCTGAAGGCGCAGGAACGGATTCATCCAGCGATACTTCCAGCCGGTGAACCTTAGCGGAGCATCAATAACCGCCAAACACAGGCAATCTTCATTTGCGAAGGCGCGTGGTGCGTGGACATCGTTGGCGCTGCGATAGATGAAGTCGCCGGGATGATAACTGCCTCGCTCGTCACTAAATCCGCCCTGAAGGACCAGCGTCATTTCTGAGCCGCGGTGATCGTGAGGCGGGATCTCACCTCCCGCTTTTATGTGCAGCAAGGAGAATTCAAATTGCGGGTCGCCGGTACGAATCGGTGTAATACGCAGGGCATCAGTCACCTTCTTCCAGACCAGATCAGAAAAGTCACCCGCCATCAAACGGCTAAGTAGTGCCGGCGTAGCATCCTGGCCGCGGCGCTGAGCGGGCTGGTAGCTCAATGGGGGCTCTTCATCGAGTCGCGCCAAAACGCGATCTAAAAGTGCATCTCCCACGGGCTCAGGATCCAAAGATTCAAACATCGCCGCCCCCATGGTCTGCAGACCGCTCACCGTCTGGGAGCAACAATCGCAGTAATTAAGGTGTGCCGAAACACAGGCCGCTTGGGCCAGGGACAGACTCCCTGCCGCGTGCTCCGTAAGAATGTCCAGTTCTGGATGATGTTTAGCCATGGTCTTACCTACAACTCTATTCTCTTGTGTCATTTACTTACTCTCCTGGGCAATCTCGAACTGCACCTGCATCTTCTGCACTGCCAGTCTCACCCGTGATTTCACGGTACCCAGAGGTAAATCCAACTCGGAGGCCGCTTCGGCGTGCGATTTGCCCTCCATATAGACCTTGGCGATGATCTGCGTCTGGTCTGCCGGGAGATTTTTCATCACCTCCCTTATTCTGTCTGCGCTGCGACGGTTCTGGAGCTGCATAAACGGCTGCTCATCTTCCTGATCCGGACTGAAGTCCTCAGCCGCCAGTGGCGTATCGAACTTCTGAAGCCTACGGAACATGTCTGTCCGGCAGTTGCGCGCAATCGTATATACCCATGTACTCGCTGCGGCCTTTTCCGGATTAAAAGCTCCGGCTTTTTGCCAAATTTTCAACATAACTTCCTGCACAAGCTCGTCCGCATGAGTCGCGGACAGCGCAGAACCCGCCAAAGCAAAGGCTTTTATCAACGGGGCAAAATGGCGGAACAGACGTGTGTATGCCGCTCGATCCTGCTTCTCGGCGATCAAAACCAGGCATTCGCTCCACTCGTCGGTGCGACGCCCCGTAGGTATGGTTCTCACCGTGTCGGAGTGTTCCCGAGCAGTGCCAGATTTTTCGTCCACTTGAAGCCCCTTTGATTTATGCAAGGATATACGTCGACTGTGTCCATAATGGATGACTTTACTACTTGTATTAATGGTAGCTGATCCAGCACCCTGAGCGCCGCGTAATTTCAATGACGGCATCCTTCGCTGTGAGACCGACATCGGTCCCGCGGACCACTGCCGGAAACACCAAAGCAAACGTTCCGAATAATAGATAGGAGTCACCCCTAGGTGCAAATAGCGGTAATAGGTTCAGGCATCTCAGGGTTAGCGTGTGCTCACTATCTCAGTGCCGGGCATACGGTTACCGTGTTCGAGGCCAACAAGCGAATTGGGGGTCACACGGCAACTATGGACGTCCAGCTCGGGACCCGTCGATTTGCCATAGACACCGGTTTTATTGTTTTTAACGACTGGACCTACCCGAAATTCATCGCTCTCATGGACGAACTCGGGGTGAGCAGTCGCGCGACATCCATGGGCTTCAGCGTGCGAGACGAAGACACTGGATTAGAGTATTCGGGGACTAACCTCGACTCATTGTTTGCCCAGCGCCGCAACATCGTTTCTCCCCGCTTCTTAAGAATGGTCAGGGATATTTTGCGTTTCAATAAAGAAAGCCTGGCTGATTTGGAGTCCGGTGACCTCGCTGATGACGAAAGCCTCGGTAGCTATCTCACCCGCAAAAACTACAGCGAGGCCTTTAAACGTGACTACCTGATAGCCATGGGATCGGCCATCTGGTCTTCAGATTGTGCGAGCATGCTCGAGTTCCCGGTGCAATTTTTCGTGCGATTTTTCAAAAATCACGGGCTGCTGTCAGTAAAAAATCGTCCTCAGTGGCGCGTCATTGAAGGCGGTTCCAGGGAGTACATTGCGCCCCTCTGTCGCCGTTTTGAACAGCGTATCCATACGGGCATCCCGGTCAGTCGCGTTCGCAGGGATGCTTCGGGGGTCACGCTGGTACTCGAAGACGGTAGTGAGCAACGCTTTGATCAGGTGGTTATCGCAACGCACTCCGATCACGCGCTGGCGATGCTCGATACTCCCTCCGACGAAGAGCGGGAGGTGTTGGGAGCGCTTCCGTATCAATCAAACGACGTTGTGCTGCATACAGACACCCGACTACTCCCGGAGAATCGCAAAACCTGGTCCAGTTGGAACTATCGACTGGGGGTAGATGATTCAAGAGCCGTGCTCACCTACAATATGAACATCCTCCAAGGAATTCAGGCCCCGGAAACGTTTTGCGTTACGCTAAACGACACAGACTCTATCAATCCCCACAGAATACTTGGGCGCTTTAGCTATGATCATCCGGTATTCAGCCTCGCGGGGATGGCTGCCCAGCAGCGATGGGGCGACATCAATGGACAGCAGAATACGTGGTTTTGTGGTGCTTACTGGCACAACGGCTTCCATGAAGACGGCGTAGTGAGCGCACTGCGCGTGGTGGAAGCGATGAACGAGCAGGTCAGCGCCGCGGCATGAAGTCCCGGCTGTACACCGGTACGCTGCGACATCGGCGTCACAGACCGCGGGAACACGCTTTTAAATATCGTGTCTTCATGCCGTACCTGCATCTGGATGAAGTGGATGCGGTTCTTAAGTTGAGCAGACTCTGGTCTACCTCTCGTTTTGCGCCTGCCAGCTATCGTCGCGAGGATTTCCTTGGCGATCCGGCAAAACCCCTTAAGCAAGAGGTGCGCCGGCGCATTAGGGAAGAGACGGGGGCCGAGCATACGGGGCCTATCTATCTCCTCGCCAATCTGCGCTATTTCGGAATGCGCATGAATCCGATCATCTGTTACTACTGCTTTAACGACGACGAGTCCCGCCTTGAATACCTGGTCGCAGAGGTTACTAACACGCCCTGGGACGAACGTCACAGCTATGTATTGTCAGCGAAATCCGAGCAGCGGGTTCTGCGCCAGGACTTTGACAAAACGTTTCACGTCTCACCGTTTAACCCCATGGATATGCGCTACTCGTGGCGCAGCAATACACCAGAAGAGCGCCTGGCCATTCACCTGGAAAACCACAGCGAGGGTGAGCGGGTCTTTGACGCAACGCTCGCCTTACAAGCCGAAGAAATCAGCGCCACCAGCCTGCGGGGCATTCTGTGGAGGTTCCCATTGATGACCGCTAAAGTAGCCGGGGCTATTTACTGGCAGGCGCTTAAGCTATTTATCAAGCGTATCCCTTATCACCCACACCCCGGAACCAGCCTTCAATCTGGAGCACAATAATGAACGATGTCAGTGTCAGCAGGATCCCCCTACTGCCCCAGGCGAAATCTTTTCGCAACAAAACCGAGCTCGCCCGCCACTTCCTGTTGCAGGTCTTGTCACACATTAAGGTTGGCTACGTCACTATTCACGATGGCGAAGATACCCATCACTTCGGCAATCCGGAGACGCCGGGAGAGCCTCATGCAGAAATTGTGGTGCATAACCGCGAGGCCTATGGAAAAGTCTTGATCGGTGGAACCGTTGCCTCGGGTGAGGCCTATATCGATGGGGACTGGTCTACGCCGGATCTCACAGAAGTGACCCGGCTGTTCAGCGCCAATATGCAAACCATGGAGTCCATGGAATCAAAGCAACACTGGTATACAAAACTTGCTCTAAAGCTTGCACATGCGATGAATCGCAATACCCACGAAGGTTCCAAGCGCAACATCTCCGCTCACTATGATCTTGGCAACGACTTTTTCCGTCTGTTTCTGGATCCTACGATGATGTACTCATCGGCCGTGTTTGAGCAGCGGGACAATACCCTCGAAAAGGCCGCGGTAGACAAACTGGACGAGCTTTGCCGACAGCTTGAACTCAAGCCAGAAGACCATCTTCTGGAGATTGGTACTGGTTGGGGCGGTATGGCAATACACGCAGCTACCCACTACGGTTGCCGGGTTACAACCACCACTATTTCTCAAGAGCAGTTTGATTACGCCAAGGCCCGAGTGACCGAGTTGGGCCTTGAAGATCGCATTACCCTGCTATGCGAAGACTATCGTGCGCTTACAGGTCAGTACGACAAGCTCGTGTCTGTAGAGATGATCGAAGCGGTAGGCCACGATTTTTACAGCAGTTACTTTCAGTGCTGTAGCAAACTCTTGAAAGACGACGGAAAAATGGTGATTCAAGCGATCACCATCACCGATGACCGCTATGAGCAGGCGCGCCGTTCCGTGGATTACATCAAACGCTATATTTTCCCGGGCGGATGCCTTCCGTCGCTGGAAATCATTGCCAAGCACATTGCCAAAGACAGCAATCTGCAAATGGTGCACCTGCGGGACATCACCGCAGACTACGCCCTTACTCTGGAGCACTGGAGGCAGCGTTTTATGGACCGCCTGGACGAAGTACGCGAGATGGGCTTTGACGATCGCTTTATCCGTATGTGGGAATTCTATCTCTGCTACTGCGAGGGCGGCTTTCGCGAGCGCATTATCGGCACCGCGCAGCTAGCCTTTGCCAAACCTAATTATCGGAGCTCTTAAGAGCGTAGTTCCAACGCCATGTTTAGTCCCGGGACGGTGAGCTGCCCTGCTGAAGTATCACCCCCGGGACGATAAGCGCAAGACCTATTAAGGTTGCCGGATGTATCGCCTCACCCAGAATCAAGGCGATAAACACCAGCGACAACATAGGCGACAGGAAAATCAGATTGCCCACGCGGGACACATTGCTTGCTGCTCGCAGCGCGGTGGACCATAGCAACCAGGTAAAACCCATCTCAAAGAGACCCACGTAAACCGCGCTCGCCAGCCCACCGCCCAGCGGCGGAAGACCCCCTCCCCAAAATAGGCAGAGCAGCAGAGACAATGGCGCGGCGCAGACAAAGTACGCCGCGAGAGAAATTGTGGGATCCCCTTCACTGCGAGCACTCAACAACCAGAATATTGCCCATACCAGAGTACTTATCAGGGCCAGTGCCACTCCAATGCCGCTTGTGAACTGCAAAGAAAACGGATTGCCCTCAGTGGCAATAATGACGACTCCCAGATACCCCACAGCGACTGCCGCCCAATCCCGAGCCGCAAGACGTTGCCCTAAAACCGGAATCGAAAGCAGAGCCAGCATGATGGCCCAGGTGTAGTTGATCGTCTGTGCCTGTTGCGCCGGCAAACGATCATAGGCCGCCAGAAGAATGCAGTAATACAGAAGCGGGTTGAGACAGGCCATGCCCAGAAAGCTCAGAGGTGTACTGCTTAGCTGCTCCCAGAGTAAGCCAAGACGCCGTTGGAAGGCCAGGGTGCCCAGGAGAGCCAATGCCGACACCCAGATCGCAACAAAGAGCAACTGTAAAACCGACAGCTCAGCCAGGGCCAGCTTGAATGCCGTGGCAGCGGTCGACCAGAGGAGCACTGCGGACAAACCCAAAAGCAAAGCGCGTCGATCACTCTTCACTACTGATAACGCCTTAAATTAGCACCAAGGCCATGCAGTGTACTGAATGCAAGGGTATCTGGCTGTGTTTGTAGCGCTCTCGCTGTACCAGAACCGTCTTTTGCGGCATGCTCAGGATCTTTAGGCGATAGGTAACCGGGTTTTGAGCACAACGCGACACCACAACGAACGGCTCACGCCAGCTCTGGCTGCGGCTCCCATCGTCATGCTCATAGCCATGCTGGCGCTATCAGTATTCCTGTTTGGCTCCGATGCGTCCTACGGTGCCAATCAAATCGCCCTGGTCCTCGCCACGGGCATCACAGCACTGGTGGGACAGCGAACGGGCATCCAATGGCGAGAGGCCCAGGAAGGCATTATCGATGGTATCGGCGTTGGTCTCGGACCCACACTGATTCTTCTGGCTGTGGGAATGTTGATCGGCACCTGGATTCTCTCGGGCACCGTGCCCACGATGATTTACTACGGCGTCCAAATATTAAACCCACAGATTTTTTATGCCGCCAGCGCACTTATCTGTGCCATCGTAGCAATCAGCGTTGGTAGTTCCTGGACTGTGGCGGGAACCCTGGGCATCGGGCTTATGGGCATTGCCGGGAGTTTTGATCTGTCCCCCGCGGTGGCAGCGGGAGCAATTATTTCCGGAGCTTATTTTGGCGACAAGCTGTCGCCCATGTCTGACACCACGAATCTCGCATCGGCCGCTGCGGGTGTCGATCTGTTTGATCACATCCGGCATATGCTGTGGACCACCGTTCCAAGCTTTGCAATCGCGCTACTGGTTTTTTCACTCATCGGTGGCGGTGATGCATCCACACCTCAGGAAATTGAGGCCTTACAAAGCAGCCTTCAGGTTGAATTCAGCATCGGGCTCCACCTCTTACTACCGTTTGCTTTGATGTTGTTTCTGGTCTACAAACGTTTTCCAGCGTATCCAGCCATATTGATCAGTGCTCTGGCGGGCGGCGTATTCGCGCTGATTTTTCAGCCAGAGGTGGTGCAGCGTATGGCAGGAGATGAGGAACTGGCCACTGGCCTGGTCATGGTCAAGGGCGTGTGGGTTGCGCTTTTTGCCGGCTACGAGGCCAATAGCGGCAACGAGTTTCTCGATGCGCTTCTCAGTAAAGGCGGTATGAGCAGCATGCTCAACACGGTCTGGCTGATCATCGTTGCTCTGGGCTTCGGCGGTATTCTGGAGCGCACAGGCATCCTCAACTACTGGCTACGGCACGCCCTGCGCATGGTCAAAGGTACGGGCTCATTGATCGCGACAACCGTAGCTACCTGCATATCAACCAACATCCTTGCCGCCGATCAGTTTATGGCGGTGGCACTGCCGGGCCGGATGTATCGAGATGCCTACAAGGAATACCGCCTGTCGCCACTTAACCTGTCGCGCACACTGGAAGACTCCGCCACGATCACATCCGCACTCATTCCCTGGAATACCTGCGGCGCGTATATGTCAGCAACGCTCGGAGTTGCGACCATGACCTATGCACCGTTCGCGATCTTTAACATTGTGTGTCCGCTCATTGCCATCGTCTACGGCTTCAGCGGGTTCGCTCAAAAACCCCTTGAGTCCGTCGCAGACAGCGATGGCATCGCTGCGACTGCCTAAACAGTGACGATGGAAGATGACTGGGACTACGCCGAACCATTTGTTCGGCGTACGCGGGTTCATGCCGAAGATGTAGACGCCCTGCAACACACCAACAACACCATCTATGTTCGCTGGTGCGAAGAGTGTGCCTGGGAACATTCCGCCAGCCTCGGCATGGACATTGATGCCTACCACCGTCTCGACCGGGCGATGGCCGTGGTCGAAGGCCGTTACCAGTATCTCAAAGCTTCTCATCTGGATGATGAAATAGACACGGCGACCTGGATTACTCACTGGGACAAACGACTGACCATGACCCGGCACTTTCAGATACGACGAGTCGCCGATAGTGCAACTTTACTGCGTGCTCAGGTGCGCTTTGCGTGCATCGAGATCAGTTCGGGTAAACCCCGACGTCTGCACAAAGAGTTTCTTGCAGCCTATGCGCCCGCTATTTTGGGAATCGAGCCGCCCGAAGCCTAGAAAGTCTTGGCGAGGAAACGCTACTCGCCTAGCATCGAGACCAGTCAAAGGGCATGACTGCCGAAAGCCTATCAGCGCCAAGCTGGGCCATAAGTAGACGATCTACACCTAAGGCAACACCGCTACAGTCGGGTAAACCTTCCTGCATCGCCGCCACAAGGCGAGGATCTAAATCCCGGATTTCCTGACCCGATACTCGACGACGCTCATTGTCACGGAGGGCGCGATCAGCTAACTCTTGTACATCAAGAAGTTCACGATAACCGTTGGCCAGTTCGATTCCATCGACATAAAGTTCAAAACGCTCTGCCACGGTCCGTCCATTGCGATCAGCGCAGCGCGCCAGTGCTGCCTGCGAGGGCGGATAGTCACACACAAACTGCAGGCCCCTATTCGCCAGCCTGGGCTCCACCAGGTGACTCATGAGCAGGTCCAGCCAGCCGTCATAATCGAGCTCGAGACTCCCGAGATCCAATTGCGTGGTCGCGATTTCTCTGAGTTCTTCTGCGCTGGTCTCCCAGGGATCTATACCCAGCACATCTTCGAACAATGCGGCGTAGCTGCTAACGCTCCAACCATCACGGCCGAGACACTCACAGGCCAATGCACCAACTTCCTCAATGAGCTGCTCAAGCTCAAAATCCGGGCGGTACCATTCCAGTAGTGTGAACTCGGGGTTGTGTCTTCCGCCAACTTCGCCGTCGCGAAAAGCTTTGCCTAGCTGATAAATGGGCCCACTGCCTGCCGCCAACAATCGCTTCATGGCAAATTCGGGAGAGCTCTGAAGAAACATCGAGCGGGAGTCCACTCGAGAGGCGATAGTGCGCAAGGGTTCGATGGCAGAATCGGTGACACCGAAGCTGGCCAGAACCGGGGTATCTACCTCAAGAACATCACGCTGCGCGAAGAACGCGCGGAGCGTCCCCAAAAGCGCAGCGCGGGCCTCAAGAGCGGCACGGGTTGCCCCGGGCCGCCAGTCACTCATATCAGCTCTTGCTCGCGCGAGCGACGTACTCTCCAGAGCGGGTGTCCACGCGAATCACTTCACCCTGAGAAATAAACAGGGGGACGCGCACCACGGCGCCGGTAGAGAGTGTTGCGGGCTTGCTGCCGCCCTGAGCTGTATCACCTTTGAGACCGGGGTCGGTTTCTGTGATCTCGAGCTCCACAAAGTTAGGGGGGGTCACAGACAGAGGAGTGCCGTTATACAGGGTTACCTCGCAGGGCTCCTGCTCTTTGAGCCACTTATGGGTGTCTCCCACCGCGGCGGCATCCGCCTGATACTGCTCATAGGTATTGGGCTCCATGAAGAACCAAAATTCGCCGTCGGTATAGAGGTACTCCATACTCTGGTCCATGACATCGGCGCCCTCAAGGCTCTCACCGGACTTAAAAGTACGGTCCCAGACACGACCGGTCTTGAGGTTACGCATGCGCACCCGGTTAAAGGCCTGCCCTTTGCCTGGCTTGACGAACTCATTATCCAAAATGCTGCAGGGATCCCCATCCAGCATTACCTTTAGGCCAGAACGAAATTCATTAGTTGAGTAATTGGCCATACCTTTGCACCCCTAAGACTGATCGCGCGCGATGATACCGTACCGGCCGGGCAAAATCAGTGTTTGGGGTTAGCGTGAAACCCCGGATTTAGGCTATGCTCGGTGGAATCAGCTCCCGGCAAAAAGGACTGGGCGCCATGACGCCGAAAAAACTTTCAGGCCTGCGTCTTCCCCAGCAGGATCTCGACGCGTGTAGTTTGTTCGACTGCACCTCCGAAGCCGTGGAGAAATGGGTAGCCGAGCTGCCCATGGGTACTCATCTACGCGCAGGCTCGAGTCTGCGCAATGCGGTGTCCGAGCTCAATCGTGTGAAGTTGCCATCCCAGACGCGCTTCGAACTCCTCGAGCTTCTGCGTACACCCATTCATTCCGTATTGACGGTTTTAATCCGCGGACTGCTCAAGCAGTCAGCGCTTCTGGAAACGGACAAACAAATTCAGACGGATCTTATTACTGATTTATGCTCCTTGACCGCGGCCGGCTACACCCTGGCAGCGGTGCACACTATTCAGGACAACAGCAGCGTCAGTGGTGTAAATCCCGCGAAGCTGGCCTGCGAGTCTTTACACCGCGCGATGGTTCTCTCGGGACAGCAGATTCTCGTGGACTACATTTTGTATCAACCCGTAGATTTAAACGGTTGGGCTGGGCTTCATCAGCTGTACTCCCTCAGTGAGCGGCAACAGCTTGCAAAGCTCCCCGTAGAGGATGCTCTGCGCGAAACGCGCAGTAATATTGCGCAGGAATATTTGCCAGCACTTCTCCTTGCATGCTCCAAACCAAACCAGCTTCGCCAACACGACATCACCAGCGCTTACCGAGCGTTTCAGGAGTGGCGAGACCTGGCGGAGCTACAGGACCCTGAACTTGGTGAGGGTTTGTTCGCCGTCGACATGCTGAGCGATCAGGCCCCGGCCTTCTCTGAGCTTCTTGTGCGAAGGGGACGAACACAGTTCCGCTACATCAATACCAAGGCCTTGGTCAGCCATCTCGAGGAACTCAAGAAGTCGCGCGGCACACAGGGACTGAGTGTTATTGAGTTTGACCGGGAAACGCGTCTCGACGCCAATCTCCTGGGGCACCTGATCAAGTCCCTGGGCGAGATTAGCCAGCGAAACTTTGCTCGACAACAATCCCGCGTCTCGCTGGAGCTAGCCACAGGCCTAAGCAACGTGCACTACTTTGTTGCCGGACAGCGCAGTCTGAACGAGGTTTTTCGCGGGCTGGAGTATGACGAATCAGAAGAGTCCACAGACGGACTGAACCCGTTTATCACGCCTGCCAGCCACGGAGACGCATGGCAGGAAGCCAATCCAGAAGACGAAGTGGAAGAACATGCTTCCGATCAGGAAATCGACCTCGGTGTAGACGTCGACAAATTTTCCAAACTCGCGCAGGAGCAGGACGCTCAGGCTCAGGCAGTAAAACCCGTTCGCCATACCGTTTTTTCAGTAAAGACAACCAACACCAGTCCGGGAGGCTACTGCGTCGAGTGGATTGACCCACCGGATAGCGTGCACATCGGCGACATCGTATGCGTTCGGGAGTCCAGTATGGAACAGGCGGACTGGACCATCGCGGTGATTCGCTGGATCAGCCAGGTAAAGCACGCGCCAACGTTCTTAGGTCTGGAACTCATCAGCCCTCGCGGCGCCGCTTACGCCGCACAGATTAAGATGCCCAATGGGGAGTTCTCCAAACCTATTCGCGTACTGCTGCTGCCAGAGATTCCTGTGGTCGGACAGGCCCATACCCTGGTGGTCCCTCGAATGGTGTTTAAAGAGGGGCAGCGTATTACCGTGACCTGCGAAGAAGACTCGTCGCTGGTGAAGCTTAAGCGCCAAGTGTCCTCTACCGGTTATTTTGGCCAGATGGATTTTGAATACATACGACAGCTGGAAGACGATATAGAGAATTCCAAAAAGGAAGATTTACCCACGGCTGCTTTCGATTCAATCTGGACAGATATCTGATCTGTTCAGCTCACGGCCTTAAGCGGGAGCCCCCAACACGTAAAGCAATGCCTCTAGAGAGGCAATATTAACTGCGCAAGGAGCTGTTTCACGAACCCGCGGTTTGGCGTGGAAAGCGATTCCCAGACCTGCAGTCCCCAGCATTGGCAAATCGTTCGCACCGTCACCCACGGCGACCGTATCCCCCATATCAAAGCCCTCTCGTTGAGCAATCTCTTTAAGCAGCATCACTTTACGTTCAGCATCAACGATTTCGCCGTCCACGTCGCCCGTCAGCTGGTTCTCAATAATCTGCAGGTGATTGGCGTGAACCTCATCAATAGCAATCATGGATTGTACTTCCCGGGCAAAATAGTCGAATCCGCCGGACAAAATCACCGTATAATGGCCTTGGGAGCGGAGTACCCGCAGCAAAGCCGCGGCACCCGGCATCAGTGAAAGGTTCGCACTCACTGCCTTTATCTCAGCAGCATCCAGGCCTCGCAACTTGCTCATGCGCTCGCGAAAACTACTGCGAAAATCAAGCTCCCCCCGCATAGCTCGCGCGGTGACCGCCGCCACCTCATCGCCAACGCCCGCGCGGTGGGCAAGCTCATCGATAACCTCACATTGGATGAGGGTTGAATCCATATCAAAGGCAATAAGCCGACGTCGGGGGCGTTTACTGTCGCTGGGCGCAAGTGTGAGATCGACTTCCCAGCGTGTTGCCAGCTCCTGCAGAATCGAGCGTCGATCAGCACAGCGCGCCCAATCATCCAAGTAGAACTCCACTGCCAGTTCCTGCCCTGATGTTGCACCGGGTCTTGGTGACAATCGCCGCAATGCCCGCAGCTCAAGGTTCCACTCTGCAAGTTTCGCGGGGAGTTCCGCCGGCAAGTCACCACCGGGAGGAACAATCAATGTGAGCACCGCATCAGCATGCCGATAAAGTGGTGTATCGCCATCGCCTGCACTGCTGGATACTGTCTGCGCCTGCCAATGCAAACCCAGTTCAGTCAACGTGTGGGCCACTTGATCGCTGATCGGATCCGTAGTCGTCTCGCAGAGTAAAGTCAGGGCCGGCGGTTCAGCCGTAAAATGCGCCGAATCGGCAGCAACCAACAGCGGCAAAAGCCGCTGCAATGAGGAATAAGTGAGTGTTCCCGGCAAGGAAAAACCGATTGTCGTCACAATAAAACCCTGTACGTGAGAAAACTTGGTGGCTAAGTCTAACTCAGCACCGTAACACCATGACGTCGTGGCTTGCCCCCGCTTATACTTTGACACACCACAGTGCAAACGAACGAATCCATGCAGCGATTTAAAGACCTCAGCCTTAGTTCACAGCTGCCCATACTGGCAGCCGGCTGCACACTCATTGTGGGTCTATGCTTACTGTGGCTCGCCGGCACCTCCAGCGAATACTTGCAGAATGAACGCGAGCGACTGTATGGCGAATCCCTTGCGCAACAGGTATCGGCCACTGTTCGCGAGGCTTTACAGCGCGGCGACCTTCTTAGCGCCCGGGCGTCACTCCAGCGATTCGTGGACAGCTCTCTCGCTGGCGGTATCACCATCCGCGATGTCGAAGGCATGGCGATGGGCACTGCAGGCATTGTCAGCGGCCCAAATCTCACGCAGTACAGTGCGCCTATACGCATTGCAGACGGCATTGCGGGAGAAGTGCTGGTTGCGGTTGACAGCAGCGCAGGACAGGAGAGCCGCTGGCGATTCCTGTTTTCTCTATTAGCCCTGGCCGCTGCCTTAAGCCTCTTGGTGTTCATGACAACGCGATTTTTTGCCCAGCGCCTGGCGACATCACTAGACGCTATAAACACGCGACTCGCACTGCCCGAAACCGTCGATGGAGATTTGGAAAATGAAATCTCAAGACTTCAGCGTAGCGTAGAAGCCCTTCCTCTGGAGATGCTCCGGGGTCACGCCCCGGTACCAGCGGCAGCAACGGAGTTTCAACAGGTGTCAATTCTCTTTGTCCATCTGGCGAGCCTGGCACGCTATGTAGACACGCTGGGGGAGTCCAATCTTCATCGTTACACTCGCAGGCTTCAACAAATCGTGCAGGCAGCCGCTCAGTGCTACCGGGGAAACCTCATCGTTGTGCGACCTTTCGGTGTCATTATTAGCTTTAGCCCGCAGACCAACGCCGGCAGCGAAGCGCTGCGAGCGGCCAGCTGTGCGCGGCTTATCGCGTCGATTGCATTGGGCCTGACCGAACGCACTAACCTGTCCCTGGAACTTGCCATGGCTCTTGGGCAATGCGAAGAGGGTATGGATCAGTCGAGCGACATTTACCCCCAGCTACATCTTCAGGGCACCATTGACGAGCTGCGGGACGCCTGTCTGCACCATAAGCGATACCCGGTGATTCTTCTGGCTGAGAGCGCTTTTACCGATGAGCAACTTAACGCCGCGGCGCAGCTCGCTAAGGATGGGAAGGAAGACGCCCTAAGCCGCGAACTCCTGACGCTGGCAGAGGAACAGGAAAGCCTCATTGCACATCAGGCGCAGATGATTGTTGAGCGGATTAAACCTTTGAACCCCGCGGACAAGGCTTAGAGGTGCATCAGAGTTCGACGCGCTTTACGTAGCTCTCAACGCTGCTCTCTGCTCTTTAGTCCGCTCTTTAGTCTGCTACGTCCATTCTTTCCACGCGCTGAAAACCCCGGGGTAACTTGTTGCCGCGACGTCCACGCTCCCCGTGATAGTGATCCAGCTCTGAACGCTTGAGTGTCAAGTGACGCTTCCCGGCCCACACGGTCAAACCATCGTCGTCCTTGAGCACCGCCGTCGCAATCACGAACTCCTCTCTATCTCGGGCTCTGGGCCCGGGAATAGCTATGATTTTGTTGCCTTTTCCGCGGGCCAAACTTGGCAGGTCCGCCAAGGGAAAAACCAGTAGCCGACCCTCGTTGCTGACCGCCGCCACCCATTGCGCGCCCTCCACAATGGGCACCGGACTGACCACTTGTGCGCCGGCAGGCAGGCTCAAAGCCGCCTTCCCTGCTCGATTCTTGGTTTGCAGCTCACCCAGAGTCGTGACAAAACCATAGCCCGCATCGGATGCCAACAGGCAACGCTGATCGTTGTCGCCCATCATAAGACCGTCGAAACCGGCGCCTGAGGGCGGATTGATACGCCCGGTCAGAGGCTCACCCTGCCCCCGGGCGGACGGCAAATTGTGCGTCGCCAGCGTGTAAGCGCGACCCGTCGAGTCAAGAATCACCGCGGGTTGGTTACTACGCCCTCGCGCTGCAAGTTTGAAGCTATCCCCGGATTTGTAGCTGAGTGTCTCGGGGTCCATATCATGACCCTTCGCGGCTCGAATCCAACCCTTCTCAGAGAGCACAACGGTGATGGGGTCCGCGGTCATGAGCTCCAGCTCACTGAAGGCCCGGGCTTCCTCGCGGCTTGCCAGCGGCGAGCGCCGGTCATCGCCATACTTCTCAGCAATCGCCGCAAGCTCTTTTTTGATCAGCGTCTTGAGGCGCGCCTCGGAACCCAGGGTTTTCTCAAGCCAGTCGCGCTCTTTCTCAAGCTCGTCCTGCTCTCCACGAATTTTCATCTCTTCGAGCTTGGCAAGATTTCGTAACTTCAGCTCTAGAATGGCTTCCGCCTGCATATCCGATAGCTCAAAACGCTGCATCAGCGCCGGCTTGGGATGCTCTTCGGTGCGGATGATATGAATCACCTCATCGATATTCAGATAGGCTGCGAGATAGCCTTCCAGAATGTGCAAACGACGCTGCACCCGTTCCAGCCGGTAGTCCAAACGCCGGCGCACAGTCTCCCGGCGAAACTTGAGCCACTGCTTCAAAATGCCATCCAGGCTGCGCACCCCGGGACGACCATCGATACCAATCATGTTGAGATTGACGCGGTAGGTGCGCTCCAGATCCGTAGTCGCAAAGAGGTGACTCATGAGCCCCTCGCGATCGATACGATTTGAGCGTGGCACGATGACCAGGCGAGTCGGATTTTCATGATCCGATTCATCACGAAGATCGGCAACCATCGGCAGTTTCTTGGCCTGCATCTGCTGCGCGATCTGCTCAAGTACTCGTGAGCCAGAGGCTTGATGAGGGAGTGCGTGGACGACGATATCGCCATGCTCAAGCTCCCAGACAGCGCGCATGCGAATGCCCCCGCGGCCCGTGGCATAGATTTGAGCGATATCCTCGGGCGGTGTGATGATCTCCGCTTCCGTAGGGTAGTCCGGGCCCTGAACAATCTCGCAGAGCTCCCCAAGACTGGTCTTTGGCGCATCCAATAAAGTAATCGCCGCTGTCACTACTTCACGGAGATTGTGTGGCGGAATGTCTGTCGCCATACCCACGGCAATTCCCGTGGTCCCGTTGAGCAGTATGTTGGGGACCTGCGCGGGCAGCAGCGACGGCTCATCCATGGTGCCATCAAAATTGGGGGTCCAGTCTACGGTGCCCTGCCCCAGCTCGCCCAACAACACATCCGCGTAGGCGGTGAGACGTGATTCGGTGTAGCGCATCGCGGCGAAGGATTTGGGATCGTCCGGTGATCCCCAGTTGCCCTGCCCATCGACCAGTGGATAGCGATAGCTGAAGTTCTGCGCCATAAGAACCATGGCCTCGTAAGCCGCGCTATCACCATGGGGATGAAACTTACCAATCACGTCGCCCACGGTTCGCGCGGACTTTTTAAACTTGGCGTTCGCTTTTAAGCCCAGCTCACTCATAGCGTAGACAATGCGTCGCTGTACGGGCTTGAGCCCATCACCGATGTGCGGCAGCGCACGGTCCAGAATTACGTACATGGAATAGTCGAGGTACGCTTTCTCGGCGTACTGCTTTAACGATATGCCCTCGACGCCATCGTCATCGATGGTATTGCTTTCAGTCATTTATGGGTCTCTCAGAAGGTGCTGGCAACACCATGCCATCACGAAGGAATTCGCGGCCGTTTGTACAATCTGTGCAGGTCAGGCTTCGTCGCCTCCCTGGGTATCTGAATTACTTCCAACTCGCTGCTGTACGACTTGCTCGTTCAGACTGACAATGGAATTTGCCATATCCGTTAGCAGCGCTTGAATCGTCGCCGGGTTGCTCTTGATGAGCTCTGTAAACTGACTCGTGGGCACCTTCACTACACTGCAGCGGCTTCGCGCTCGCACTGTGGCGCTGCGATCAGCGTGCGTGAGTGCCGCCATGGCGCCGAAAATTTCTCCCGGGCTGATAATGCCCACGGGCACACCGTCCACCATAACGTCCGCCAGGCCGGACGTGAGATTAAAAACAAATTGAGCACGTTCGCCCTGAGTGATGATGACCTCACCAGGTTCATACAATGCAAAACCGGGCGTCGTAACCACATCAACTTGCGTATGCATGGCAGTCAGACGAAGCAGCATCCCGCTGTAGGTGACCAGGAGCCGGGTCCAGAGCTTGGTCATGCTGGGACGGGCAAATACCTGCTGCATAAACTCCAAAGCGCTGAAGCTGTTGAGGCTGGCGCCTGCCTCACTGCCATAGAACACGGCCGCATCGGGATCCCGACTACCGGTGACATCGGGGAGGAGAATATCCCCCTCCTCGAGGAGATAAACCGCACGATCCGAGTAACGGACTGTCACCGTTCCGCTGGCGACAAGATAGAACTTAGCCGGATCAAAACCGCGGAAGTTACCGCTGAGGGTCGGAGCCACCTCCACGCGAATCGGCAGGAGCTCAATGTCAGCCAAAAGCGCCTGCACTAACCCCCGGTACTGCTGGTTCAGCAGCTTAAAATCATCAGGTAATTCAACGCTTGCTAGCATGATGGGTTAGGGTGCTATCTCCTGGGAGCGCATTGCTTAGCGCTAATCGTAAGATGATAACAATTTCTCCACCCAGCGAGAACAACTGAAGTAGCGAGATTCCAGGCAACTCGCTAGCATGTTCACCTCTTTTACTATCAGGCAAACAGGATGCTCGATGAATCCGGCTGGTCCTGCCAGCCCTTCTCCGCCCTCTCCGGCAGCGATGTCTACGACATACTGCAGCTTCGCTCGGCAGTCTTTGTAGTTGAGCAGGATTGCGTGTATCTGGACCCCGATGGCCTGGATAGCGCAGCGTGGCATTGGTCTTACCGCGAAGCCGGTCGACTGCTGGCCTATCAACGCTGCCTGCCTCCGGGCACTCCCTACGAGGAGGTGAGTTCCATGGGCAGAATCATCGTAGACCCCTCACAACGAGGGAAAGATCTGGGCAGAGAGTTGGTGCGCAGAGGTGTCAATTTTAATCTCGCCAGCTGGCCCGAAAGCCCCATTCTCATCGGTGCCCAGGCCCAACTTCAACGATTCTATGAATCCCTGGGTTTTGTGGTGTGCTCTGAGCCCTATTTGGAAGACGGTATCCCGCACATCCACATGCAACACCCGAGTACCGGTCAGACCTAAAATCTTGCAGGAACACGCTCAGGCTTAAGACGCACTCAACAAAAAAGTCACCGGACCGTCGTTAATCAGGCTTACCTGCATATCGGCGCCAAAGCGCCCTCCGGCCACTGATGGGTAAACACTCTGTAGATGGCTATACAGCTTCTGGAACAAAGGCTCTGCTTCGACCGGCGGCATCGCAGTAGAGAACCCTGGGCGCAAGCCTCGCGTCGTATCAGCCGCCAGTGTGAATTGCGATATCAGTAGCAGACCACCGGACACATCGCGAAGACTGCGGTTCATGCGACCCTGATCATCGGCAAAGACCCGATAACTCAGCGCACGCTCGAGAAGCTTCTCGCCCAGGGCTTTGCTATCCCCCGGCTCCAGACCCAGGAAGACCAGCAGGCCAGCATCAATGCTTCCCACCACCTCATCATCGATGGATACCGACGCGCTCTGCACGCGCTGCAGCAAGGCGCGCACGGGGGCTAGCTTCGCGCGGCGCGCTTACGTTCGTGCTCCAGCAGGAGCTTCTTACGCAGGCGGATGCTCTCCGGCGTTACCTCAACCAGTTCATCGTCCTCGATAAACTCCAGGGCCTGCTCGAGGGTATGTCGTGTGGGAGGCGTCATGACCAAGGCCTCGTCCGTACCCGACGCACGCACGTTGGTAAGCTGTTTGGCCTTGGTAGGATTAACCGTCAGATCATTGCCACGACTGTGCAATCCGATGATCTGTCCTTCGTATACCTCGATATTCGGATCAACAAACAAACGCCCACGATCCTGCAGATTAAAGAGGCCGTAAGCGAGAGTCTTTCCCTTGACCATAGAAACGAGCACACCATTGTTTCGATGACTGATCGGCGCGTCTTTCACCGGCCCGTAGTGATCGAAAATATGCGTGAGCGTGCCGCTGCCCGATGTCAGCGTCAGAAACAGCGATCGAAAACCAATAAGTCCACGGGCCGGCACGATGAACTCCAGTCGGGTCCAGCCTTTTCCATCAGGGCTCATGTTCTTAAGCTCAGCGCGACGGGCACCCAGCTCTTCCATCAGCGCGCCCTGATGCTGGTCCTCGCAATCGATGACCAACTCCTCGAAGGGCTCATGGATCACGCCATCAACTTCCTTACGGATAACTTCCGGACGGGACACGCCCAGTTCAAAGCCTTCGCGACGCATAGTCTCGATAAGTACAGAAAGGTGCAGCTCTCCGCGACCCGACACCTTGAACTTGTCGGGGCTATCACCGGGCTCAACGCGCAGGGCTACGTTGTGAATCAACTCCCTTTCGAGGCGCTCTGCAATATTTCTGGAGGTAACGTACTTTCCTTCCTTGCCCGCAAAAGGCGAATCATTGACCTGAAAGGTCATGCTCACCGTGGGCTCGTCAACGCTCAAAGGAGGCAGAGCATCGGGGTTCGCGGGATCACAAAGCGTGTCAGAAATATTCAGTTCTTCGATACCCGTCACGCAGACGATATCGCCAGCAGAGGCTTCATTGGTATCAATACGCTCAAGGCCCATGTAGCCCATGACCTTCAGGACACGACCGTTACGCCGTCCGCCTTCGCGATCAATCACCGCCACCTGGGTATTGGGTCGCAACACGCCCCGGGTAATACGACCCACCCCGATCACGCCGACATAACTGTTGTAATCCAAAGCACTCACTTGCAGCTGCAGCGGTCCATCGACATCAACGTCGGGAGCAGGCACGTGCTCAAGAATAGTTTCGAACAATGGCGTCATATCGGTCGCCATGTCCTCGTGATCCAACCCCGAAATACCCTCTAGAGCCGATGCATAGATGATCGGGAAATCCAGCTGCTCTTCACTAGCGCCAAGGGCATCAAAAAGATCGAACACCTGATCTACCACCCAGTCAGGCCGAGCACCGGGCCGGTCAACCTTGTTAATCACCACGATGGGTTGCAGTCCCTGCGCAAAAGCTTTGGAGGTTACGAAGCGCGTCTGGGGCATGGGGCCATCAACCGCGTCGACCAGCAAGAGCACAGAGTCGACCATGGAAAGCACTCGCTCCACTTCGCCACCAAAATCGGCGTGGCCCGGGGTGTCCACGATGTTGATGCGGTGGTCGCCGTAGGTAATGGCCGTGTTCTTCGCCAGGATGGTAATGCCACGCTCTCGCTCCTGGTCGTTGGAGTCCATGATGCGCTCGGCGTCCGCATTGCGACGATCGAGGGTTCCGGACTGCCGAAGGAGGCAGTCGACCAGGGTGGTCTTGCCATGGTCTACGTGGGCAATAATGGCGATGTTGCGAAGCTTTTCGATCACAGCGATAGTCCGGCCCCGGCGCAGTCAGCGTTATCCGGCAGCTCTTTAAAAGGGTTGGGGGTTAAAAAAGGCCGCGATTATAGCGGCGGATTGCGAGCCTGCACAGCGGCGCGAGGCGGCACAATGCACACACTGCGAGAGTCTTATTCAATAATTGCGCTAAATTGGTGCGTATCAGCACCAAAAGGCCGCATTTCGTCACAGGGAGCGCTCACCACTGCGTAAAACCTTTTAGTTATCAATCGTTTGTAAAAGGCACCGTCGTGGCACAGGTCTTGCTGTTTCCTAACGCACTTTTACTGTTAAGGTGCATGTCCCCGGGAGGTATTTTCCCGGCGTGATTAGCACCAACTTTCCCAACTGGAGGACCCATAATGTCAGAGAAGACTCTGAACCTGATTAAAGAAAGCGAAGCCGGTTGGGTAGACCTGCGCTTCACAGATACCCGCGGCAAGGAGCAGCACGTCTCTATCCCGTCCAGCGAAGTCGACGAAGACTTTTTTGACGGCGGCAAGATGTTTGATGGCTCCTCCATCGCCGGCTGGAAAGGCATTAATGAGTCAGACATGATCCTCATGCCCGACGATAACAGCAGCGTGCTGGACCCCTTTACCGACGATACAACCGTTATCTTACGTTGCGACATTGTTGAGCCTATGACCATGCAAGGCTACGAGCGTGACCCCCGCTCTGTTGCACATCGCGCTGAGGAATACCTCAAGTCTACAGGCATTGGCGATACCGCTTACTTTGGTCCCGAGCCCGAATTCTTCGTCTTCGACGACGTTAAGTGGCATGCGGACATGTCGGGTGCCGGCTACTCTATCAATTCAGAAGAAGCTGCCTGGGCATCGAACCACAGCTTTGACGATGGCAACATTGGTCACCGCCCGGGCGTTAAAGGCGGCTACTTCCCGGTGCCTCCGGTCGATTCACTGCACGACATCCGTGCAGCGATGTGTGCTGCCATGGAGCAGATGGGACTTCCTATCGAGGTTCACCACCACGAAGTGGGTACCGCGGGCCAGTGTGAGATCGGCGTAAAGTTCAACACCCTGATCGAGAAGGCTGACGAAGTACAGATTCTCAAGTACTGCGTGCACAACGTAGCCCATGCCTACGGCAAGACCGCAACCTTTATGCCGAAGCCTTTGGTCGGTGACAACGGTTCCGGCATGCACGTACACCAGTCCATCAGCAAAGACGGCGAGAACGTTTTTGCCGGCGACGGATACGCTGGCCTGTCTGAGACCGCGCTGTATTACATCGGCGGTATCATCAAGCACGCCCGCGCCCTGAACGCGTTCACTAATGCCTCTACCAACAGCTACAAGCGACTGGTTCCTGGCTTCGAAGCACCTGTAATGCTGGCCTACTCAGCGCGTAACCGCTCTGCGTCTATTCGTATTCCCTACGAGCCGAGCCCCAAAGGCAAGCGCGTAGAGGTTCGCTTCCCGGATCCAACGGCAAACCCATACCTGTCATTCGCAGCAATGCTCATGGCTGGCTTGGACGGCATTCAGAACAAGATTCACCCTGGCGATGCTGCGGACAAGGACCTCTATGACCTACCTGCTGAAGAAGCACTCGCGATCCCAACCGTTGCATCCAGCCTCACCATGGCACTGGAAGCGCTGGACGCCGATCGTGAGTTCCTCACGGCGGGCGGCGTATTCACCGACGATATGATCGACGGTTACATCGCCCTTAAGTCTGAAGAAGTTGAGACACTCGACATGACAACTCACCCTGTTGAGTTTGATATGTACTACTCAGTCTGATCTGCCCAAGGGCAGCAGCACAGGAGCCCGCTCATTGAGCGGGCTTTTTTTTGCCCATTGATCTGCTACGGTAAGCTCAGACTCTATGGAGAGCTGCCATGATCCGTTACAGAAAAGCCATTCTTGTTGCCATGACCCTGACCCTGGTGGCTCCCGCAAGCTACGGCTGGGGCCAGGTGTACAAAGTGATCGATAGCGAGAATGGAGTGGTATTCACCGATACCCCTCCGACTATGGGAAACAGCACTGACAAGACTGTTGAGAAAGTTGAGCTCAATGAAATCAACACCGCCGCTCCGGTAGAATCCCGCCAGCCAGCAAGCTCAACAGCGAGGTCAGAATCTGAGCCGGAGGTCGAGACTGCAGTGACAATTGTCTCGCCAGCCAACGAAAGTACCATTGCCATGGGTCCGGGCAACTTTACTGTCAGCGCCTCCGCAAGCCCCGCTTTAGGTCGCGGTGAAGGACTCGTACTCCTCATAGATGGAGTAGAGCAGGGCCAGGCGCAGTCTTCAGGAAGCTGGTTCGTCGAAGGCGCTCTGCGCGGCCCCCACGACCTGATGGTGCGGCGCACTACGTCCCAGGGAAAGATCGTTGCCACCTCCGAGAGCGTGCGTATCTACGTCCTGCGACCAGGTATTGGCCGCTAGTTCATCAATAGCCTTCTCTTGCACCGTATTGGTGCATATGTTCAATTAGGGTCGCCTGCTCGGCTTTAACCGCTTATTCATCGCGCACAAACAATCAGTAAGTGTGTACTTACTTACTTAAAAAGCTCTAAATCCCTAACTCCGAAGCGCGACTCGACAAAAGCACGGACATGGCTCCATTTTTGCTTCATTATTAAGCACTGTGGTCCAACTTGGTCGCGTAACAGCTTCAAATGCTGCAACAAGACATCATCGATAGCATCAATAGCGGCATCATCGGATTGGATGCCGACTATCGTGTGCGCCTGATAAACCCCGCCGCCGAATCATTGCTCCAGTTGTCTGAGGCGCGCATTCTCGGAATCATGATCTGCGAACTCGAAACCCCCGATGTGCCGTGGCGGGCGACGCTAGACCAGGCGGCAGAAGAAGGTCGCGCTATCGTGCGGCGAGGCCTCCCTCTGGACACTGGCGACGGCAAACCCATTTTCGCCGATATCGTCGTCTCCCCCATGCGCGAGATTGCAAACCTGGCCTATCTCATTGAGCTGCAACCCGTGGATCGTCTCCTGCGCATCAGCCGCGAAGAAAATATCGTGAGTGCCCAGGAAACAACACAGGCTGTAGTTCGCGGTCTTGCTCACGAGATCAAGAACCCTTTAGGCGGCATTCGCGGCGCTGCTCAGCTACTGGAGCGCGAGCTGCCCGAAGGCTCACTCCAGGAATACACGGGCATCATCATCCAGGAAGCAGACAGACTGAGAGACTTGGTTGACCGCCTCCTCGGTCCCAACAAGCAACCTGCTTTAACGTCGTTAAATGTGCACGAAGTTCTGGAGCACGTGTTACAGCTGGCAGTGGTCGAAGCGGGCGAGCGAATGGCCATTCAGCGCGATTACGACCCCAGCCTCCCCGCGATCAACGGTGACCGCGGCCTGCTGATACAGGCCTTGCTGAACATCGTCGGAAACGCACTTCAGGCAACAGAGAATCAACCCCAGTGTGCTCTGACGCTTCGCAGTCGCTCGCAGCGGCAGTTCACCATTGGCGAGAAGCGTCATCGCCTTGTGTGTCAAGTAGACATCATCGATAACGGTCCGGGCATCCCTCAAGAACTGAGCGAAACACTGTTTATCCCCATGGTAAGCGGGCGGCCCGAGGGAACCGGTCTGGGCCTCTCCATATCCCAATCTATCGTTAGCCGCCATGGAGGCTTGTTAACTTGCGAAAGCCGCCCCGGGGAAACCTGTTTCACCATCTATCTACCTATGGACAATTAACATGCAAAATTCCCGCTCGGTATGGATCGTCGACGACGACCAATCCATACGCTGGGTCCTCGAAAAGGCCCTGTCCCAGGCGGATATCGCCCGCGAGTGTTTCGCAGATGCGGAATCAATGCTCCAGCGCCTGGAGGACGACCAGCCGGACGTGGTGATAAGCGATATCCGCATGCCCGGCATGGACGGTCTTGACCTGCTTAAGAGCATACGTGAGCACCACCCCGATCTGCCGGTAATCATCACCACAGCACACTCCGATCTGGACAGTGCAGTGGCTTCTTATCAGCAAGGTGCCTTTGAGTACTTGCCCAAGCCCTTTGATATCGACGAGGTTGTAGCGGTAACGGAGCGGGCCTTAGCGCAAGCTCGAGAACTGGGGCGACAACCTGCAAAAACTGGCTCCAGCAAGAACGAGACACCCGAAATTATTGGCGAAGCGCCGGCAATGCAGGAGGTATTCCGGGCGATTGGTCGTCTCGCGCACAGCAATATCACTGTGCTGATCAATGGTGAATCCGGTACCGGCAAAGAACTCGTGGCTCAGGCGCTACATCGGCATAGCCCGCGAGCAAATGCGCCCTTTATCGCGCTCAACATGGCGGCAATTCCCCGGGACCTCATGGAATCAGAGCTCTTTGGACATGAAAAAGGCGCGTTTACCGGTGCTAACACCCGCCGGGAGGGTCGCTTTGAACAGGCCAACGGAGGAACACTGTTTCTCGATGAAATCGGTGACATGCCTGCAGAGACTCAAACCCGGCTGCTGCGCGTCCTCGCAGATGGCGAGTTCTATCGTGTAGGCGGTCATACCTCCCAGCGCACTGATGTACGAATCATTGCCGCGACACACCAGGACCTTGAGGGGCTGGTGCGCAAAGGCGATTTTCGTGAGGACCTTTTCCATCGCCTGAACGTGATTCGCATCCACATCCCAAAACTATCCGAACGTCAGGAAGACATACCGCGTTTAATGGAGTTCTTTTTCGATAAAGCCGCAAGAGAACTCGGTGGCGAACCTAAAATTCTTCTGCCAGAGACGCAGCAGTTCCTGAGCTCACTGAGTTGGCCCGGAAACGTTCGTCAGCTGGAAAACACCTGCCGATGGCTAACCGTCATGGCATCGGGGCGTGAGATTCACTTGTCTGATCTACCGCCGGAACTCGGCCGAAACAGCGAAGAGGCAGCGGGAGAGCAGGAGATGCAATGGCAGGAACTGCTCTGCCAGTGGGCGCGCACGGAACTGGTCAGCGGCAAGCAACACATTCTTCGCGACGCGATGCCGGCGTTCGAAAAAGCCCTTATTGAAGTGGCCCTTGCGCATACCCGAGGTCGCAAGCGCGACGCGGCTGAGCTCCTGGGTTGGGGAAGAAACACCCTGACACGGAAAATGAAAGAACTAGGTAGCGAAGATATCTGAGCCATGCTCCAAGTAGCGCTCTACGAACCGGAGATACCCCCCAACACGGGTAACATCATGCGCCTGTGCGTAAACACGGGCTGCCCTTTGCACCTGATCAAGCCTCTGGGGTTTACCCTGGATGACAAGCAACTGCGACGTGCGGGTCTTGATTATCGTGAGTTCGCCAAAGTGCAGGTGCACGACAGTCTCGAAGCGATGATTAGCTCACTGGACGAGCCACGCATATGGACTCTCAGCACGCGGGGAACGCGGAACTACACGGAAGCAAATTATCGCGATGGAGACGTACTGCTTTTCGGACCAGAAACGCGCGGGCTGCCAGCAGCGACCTTAGACGACCTGGGCGTCCATCGTTGCCTGAGAGTGCCTATGTTTCCGGATAGTCGAAGCTTGAACCTGAGCAATACGGCCGCTCTGGTGCTGTATGAGGGGCTGCGCCAGCAGGGCTTCCCGGGCATGGCCTAAGCCGCACTCAGGAAGCCGCATCACAGGTAACTTAGTTAGCCGCTGGCTCTTCAGCAGCCGCTTGCTGCTGGGCTTGCTGAGCCAAAGCCTGCTCAAACAAGGCATCAAAGCTAACGGGTGACAACATGAGTGCCGGGAATCCACCCTTCACTACCAGGTTATCAATAGTCTCACGAGCGTAAGGGAACAGGATGTTTGGCGCTGCAGTACCCAGTACGCGACGAAGCTGATCCGGCTCAAAGCCCGTAATAAAGAAGATTCCAGCCTGCTGAACCTCTACCAGAAACGCCGTGTCCTCTTCCATTTTTGAAGTCACAGTGATGGTAAGTACAACCTCAAAGTTGCCTTCTTCGTCGATGGCATTGCTGCGCGTATTGAGGTCGACATTGACCTTGGGCTGCCACTGCTTCTTGAAGATTTCCGGGGTAGCGGGGGACTCAAAAGACAGGTCCTTGTTGTAAATACGCTGCAATACAAACTGCTGCTGCGCCGGTTCCTGGGTTGCTGCTGCCTGTTCTTCAGCCATTGCTCATACTCCTATCAGTAAGAAAATTAAAAATTTTATCGCGAATATTGTGCTAATCGTTTGCTGTCGCGCTCAAAAGACCATCGAGAAGTCCACGCTGCTCAAGAGCCGCAAGATCGGTGTATCCCCCTACGTGGCTCTCTCCGATCCATATCTGCGGAACTGTACGTTGCCCCGCGCGTTGGCTCATTTGCTGTCGCAGCTCCGGATCACCATCCACAGGTATATCGCGGTAAGAAACACCTTTGGCGTCGAGCAAGCGCTTTGCGGCCACGCAATAGGGGCAAAATCGAGTGCTGTAGAGGGTAACTTCGGAGCTCATGTCGGGGCGGTCTACTTGTTAACCGTGGGCAGTTGCAAGCTTGACCACTCCATCATGCCCCCCGCCATCTTATAAACCTGGTTGAAGCCCGCTGCGCGCAGTTGCTTTCCTGCTGTCGCTGCCTGTTGGCCCATTTTGCACACCAACACCACGGGCTTGTCCTTGTAGGAATCAAGCTCTGCGCTGCGTTCCTGCAGTTTGGTCATGGGTATATGAACTGCCTCGACGATGTGTCCCTGCTTAAACGCGGCAGCATCTCGCAGGTCCACAAACACGCCGTCCTCGCGATTCACCACGTTAATGGCCTGCTGAGGACTCAGTGCAGGGCCGGACTTGCGTCCCTCGTGCGCGACAAGCATCGCTATCGTGGCCGCCAGTGCGGCCATAAGTATCCATTGCTGCGCTGCAAATTCTAAGAAGAGTTCCATGATCCCGTAGGTATACCGACAAGGCCCGAAGACCGAAAAGGTCGGGGAGTATACAGTTTGACCGTAGGCGGCTCCACCCCGAAAAATGCGCCTTTGGCCGACAATCGGTAGAATCGCAATAGTAGGGGACAGGGCCAGCCGGCTCACCCTGTCTGCACTTCTCATTGATTCAGCAAACCGAGTGACCCGAGCATGCAAGAACAGCTAAAAACCCCGACAGTTTTGATCATTCTCGACGGCTGGGGCTATCGCGAAGATACCCGGGATAACGCGATCGCCAACGCAGACACCCCCACCTGGGATCGCCTGTGGAGCACAGCGCCCCACACCTTGATATCGGCGTCCGGGCTGGATGTGGGTTTACCCGAAGGACAGTTTGGCAACTCGGAAGTCGGGCATATGAGCCTGGGTTCGGGTCGGGTGCTGTATCAGAGCATTTCGCGCATTGACAAGGCAATCAGCGATGGCAGCTTCAACCGCAACTCAGCCTACTGTGATGCTATTGACGGAGCTATCGCTGCAGACGGCGCTGTTCACGTCATGGGCCTATTGTCTCCCGGTGGCGTGCACAGTCACGAACGACAAATTTTGGCGGCACTGCGCCTCGCCGCAGAGCGAGGCGCGGCGAAGGTCTATTTGCATGCCTTTCTGGACGGCCGCGATACGCCGCCGCGCAGCGCCGAGGCGTCATTGCTTGCGGCGCAAACCTGTCTGGAGGATCTCGGTGTTGGCCGAATCGCTACTGTTACCGGCCGCTACTACGCTATGGATCGTGATCAGCGCTGGGAGCGAGTAGAGCCAGCGTATCGCCTGTTAACGCAGGGAGAGAGTGACAATGTCGCCAATACGGCGGTCGAGGCCTTGCACGCTGCCTATGGCCGGGACGAGAACGACGAGTTTGTTGCTCCTACGCGCATCGGCGAGGCCGCCCCCATCAGTGATGGCGATGCCGTCCTGTTTATGAACTTTCGCGCTGATCGCGCCCGAGAACTGGCGCAAACATTCGTCGATGACGACTTTAGCGGCTTTACTCGGGTACAACGACCCAAGCTTTCGGGTTTTGTGATGACTACCGAGTACGCTGCGGGGATGCCCGCTGCCTGCGCGTTCCCCCCGAGCAAACTCAGCAACGTGTTAGGAGCCTGGGTGGCGGACAAAGGCCTCTCACAACTGCGTATTGCTGAAACAGAGAAGTATGCTCACGTCACATTCTTCTTTAGCGGCGGTCGCGAAGAGGAGTTTGAGCATGAAACCCGCATTCTCGTGGCCTCGCCGGATGTCGCGACTTACGACCTGCAACCCGCCATGAGTGCCCCCGAAGTCACTGACAAACTCGTGGAAGCTATTTGCTCTCGCGAGTACGACCTTATCGTTTGCAACTACGCCAACGGCGACATGGTCGGCCATACAGGGAGTTACACCGCTGCAATGCAGGCCGTGGAGGTGTTGGATAGCTGTCTTGCACGTGTCAAGAACGCACTTCAGGAGGTTAACGGACAAGCTTTGGTAACTGCCGACCACGGTAATTGTGAGCAGATGCAGGACTACGATTCCGGACAGCTGCATACCCAGCACACGACGGAGCACGTGCCTTTGATCTATATGGGCGACACCGCACTCACGCTCAACCCCGAGGGTGGCATTTTGGCTGATATCGCGCCCACGCTCCTCACTCTCATGGCCCTTGATCAGCCCGAAGAAATGAGTGGCCGCAGCTTGATTACGTCCACCAATGAGGAGTCTTGATCGCTGCCTGTGAGCTACAAAGCGTCAGCACGGCAAATAGCCCGGAGACTTCTCGGCGGGCTCACGGTCGCGTTGCTGCTCGTGGCTGTTGCTATAGAAGCTCCCCAGCTAAAGGCTCAAAGTGCATCTGGTGCAGACGCCAAGGAAACTCGAGAGCGGCTGGCACAGCTCGAGAGAGACATCGCAAAAATCACCGCAGCGCAGGCCAAGCGGGAGAAACAGCGGAACTCGCTACAGGCCGAACTGCGAACTAGCGAAACCGCTTTAGGTCGTCTGCAAGAGCAACAAAAAGCCACGCGCTCAGCCATCCGCAATAATCAGAACGAAATCTCTCGGCTCGGCGCCGAAGAAAGCCAACTTCAGAATGACTCTGAGGCTCAGCGCGATGCCGTGGCCGCAGAGATCCGCGAAGCCTACAAGGGAGGAGGCAATGACCAACTCAAGCTTCTACTCACGGAGGAGGATCCCCAGCTCCTAGCCCGCATGCTTGCTTACTACCGCTACATTCTCGCGGCACGGAGCGAACTTCTTGATGGTTATAGAGCCACCCTAAGCTCGCTGATAGAGCTGCGCCAAGAGCTGGAAACGCGGGAGAGCCAATTGGAGGAGCAGCGCGCGGCTCTGGACAAACAACAACGGGAGCTCGAAAAACAGCGCCAGGGTCGACAAGTGCTGCTCACAGAGATCAACACCTCGCTCAAAAGCGACGCGGCGCAGCTCGCCGCCCGAGAGCAAGACCGTGAGCAACTGGAAAATCTGCTTACAGAGATCGACGCCGCCCTTGCGCAACTTATCCCGGAAGACGATGTCGAACCTTTTAGTGCCGCCAAGGGCAGCATGAACTGGCCTGTGCAGGGCCGCAGGACCAATCGCTTTGGCGGTCCGAGAAACCAGGGAAAAATGCGCTGGCAAGGGGTTCGTCTGAAGGCCGAGGCGGGCAGCACCGTGGCTGCTATTCATCATGGCCGCGTTGTCTATGCGGACTGGCTCCGGGGCTCAGGACTACTTCTGGTGATTGATCACGGTGAGGGCTATCTGAGCCTTTACGCACACAACGAAAGCCTTCTTCGCGAAGTTGGCGACTGGGTTAACGCAGGGGCTCCGGTATCTACCGTAGGTGATAGTGGGGGACAGAGCGAGCCTGGGCTGTACTTCGAGATTCGAAAAGATGGCAAGCCTACGGACCCTCAGGGATGGTGCCGAGGTTAGATGAAGATAGACCACCTGCGGATTAGGCTACACTGAGGTTGCAAAACTACTGTATGCAAACCGTGAATACGTTACGAAGACACTTTATGGACACCACCATGAGCACAGACAATAGCGCCGGTAGAGCGGCAAAAGCACGCCGAATTCTTACCGCCGCCGTCGCGGGCTTTTTACTGAGCAACGCGCCAGGCACGTTCGCACAAGAGGACACAGACGCCACGGCGTTGCCTCTGGATGAACTACGCACCTTTGCTGACGTGTTCAATCAGATTCGAGTCGGTTACGTCGAAGAAGTCGACGACAGCACCCTGCTGGAATACGCCATCAAAGGCATGCTCAGCGGTCTCGATCCCCACTCCGTATATCTTGAGCGAGACGCCTATGAAGATCTGCAAACCTCCACAAGTGGCGAATTTTCCGGTCTGGGCCTCGAAGTGGGTATGGAAAACGGTTTTCTGAAAGTCATCTCACCTATTGATGGATCCCCCGCTACCGATGCCGGCATCCAATCGGGGGATGTCATCCTCAAGTTGGACGGCACCGCTATTCGCGGGATGAGCCTGAACAAAGCTGTCGAGAAAATGCGCGGCCCAAAGGGAAGTGAGATCGTGGTATCCATCGGTCGTCCCGGCGAGCAGGAGCCTTTTGACGTCACTCTCGTTAGGGACACTATTCGCGTGGCGAGCGTGCGCGAGCGATGGCTCGAGCCTGGCTTTGGGTATTTGCGTATTTCACAGTTTCAGCAAAAGACCGGCGACGACGTAAAAACCTCCATCGAAAAGCTCATGGCAGAACAGCCTCTTAAAGGCCTGGTCCTTGATCTTCGGAACAACCCCGGCGGCGTCCTTGGCGCCAGTGTCGACGTGGCTGGATTGTTTATGGACAGCGGCAATGTGGTCTACACCGAGGGCCGTCTGAATAACGCAGCGCAGAACTACGGCGCCGCTGCTGGCGATATTACCGACGGTACACCGTTGGTTATTCTTATTAATCGTGGCTCTGCCAGCGCCTCGGAGATCGTCGCCGGGGCACTTCAGGATCACGCTCGAGCCGTCGTCATGGGTACCCAGAGTTTTGGTAAAGGCTCGGTCCAGACGGTCTTGCCAATTTCGGAATCCCGCGCTGTAAAACTCACAACGGCGCGCTACTTCACACCCAACGGCCGATCCATTCAGGCTGAGGGGATTAAGCCGGACATTGTTGTGGAGCGGGCCAAGGTAGAAACCTTTGACGAGTCCGGCAGGGTTAGCGAAAAGGATCTTGCAGGACACCTGGACAACACCAGCGCTCAGGAGGCTGTCGAGGCGGAAGCCAGCAAGGGCCTCATCTCCCGGGACAACCAGCTGTATGAAGCGCTGATCCTGCTAAAAGGAATCAACATCATTAATCCTCGAATGCCCACAAGTTTGCCTGAGGGGCAGCAAACCGCTTCTGTTGACGATGACGGCATCGAACCCTGATCACAGAGACCATCAAGCCTGCCAACTCAAAGTCACGTTGATCACAAGGTAATGACCGGCAAAAAGATGATCCTAAGCCTACTAGGCATAACGGCTGTCGCTATTGTTCTGGGTGGATTGGCGACCAAGCCGGCTCGCTTGCCCGCTGAGCCGCCTACCGCAGTAATTCCTGACGCCATTGAAGATTATCTCCGCAAGCAGGAAGCCAGCGCTGACGCGAGCTTTGGCATAACGGACGGTGCTGAGAAGCGAATCCTGTGGGCTGGTCAGCCGGGGACGCGCAGTGAGTACGTGCTGGTATACCTGCACGGATTTTCTGCAACTCGTCAGGAAATTGCGCCCGTGCCCGAGCTTGTAGCGCAGTCGCTGGGTGCGAACCTGTTTGAAACACGTCTCGCAGGCCATGGCCGTAAGCAGCAACAACTCGCGGATATCGATGCTGAGGACTGGCTGGATGACGGCGCGGAAGCGCTCGCTATCGCAAAGGCTCTCGGTGACAAAATCATCCTTATGGGGACATCCACTGGCGCCACAGTCGCTCTGGCTATGGCCAGGCATCCGGACTTTTCATTAGTCGATAGTCTGGTTTTGGTATCGCCTAACTTTGGACCTGCCGGAGGAGGCTCGGGAATCACCACGGGACCCTACGGACCTCAGCTCGCACGATTAATCCTGGGAGAGCGGCGATCCTGGGTCGCGGCAAACCCGCTGCAGGAAAAATACTGGTCAACGGATTACCCCACGGCATCCATCGTAGAATTGATGCGTCTGGTCAATCTTGCTGTGGAGCTGACTCCTGAAGCTGCCAGCCCCAAATCGATGCTGATTTACTCGCCTCAGGATGACGTCGTGTCAGTCAGCAAATTGCTCGCAGGCTTTGAGCAACTACCTGCAGATCAGAAGAAAATCCATAAAGTGGAGAATCCTGAGAGCCTCAGCCCTCACGTACTGACTGGCGATATCCTGGCGCCGGGCACCAGCGAGGAGTCTGCCAAGCTCATTAGTGCATTCATCGCGGGCTCCGGGAGCTAGCTAGCAAGACCCTGGGCCGAAGTTAGCGGCGCACCTCTATGCCTGCCTCGGCCATATAGTCCTTCGCCTGACCCACGGTGAACTCCCCAAAATGAAAGATACTCGCCGCAAGAACCGCGTCAGCACCGCCCTTATTCACGCCATCAACCAGATGCTCAAGGGTACCTACACCACCTGAAGCAATGACTGGAATATCAACGGCGTCGGTGATCGCACGCGTAACACCCAGCTCAAAGCCGTCACGGGTGCCGTCACGATCCATGCTCGTAAGGAGAATCTCGCCCGCGCCGAGCTCAGCCATACGCTGCGCCCATTCCACAGCATTGATCCCTGTGGGTTTGCGCCCACCATGGGTAAAAATCTCGTAGCGGGGCTTTCCGTTCACGTCATCTACCCGCTTTGCATCGATAGCCACCACAATGCACTGGGCACCAAATCGCTCGGAGGCGCGACGTACAAGATCAGGATCATGAATGGCCGCGGTATTGATACTTACCTTGTCAGCACCCGCGTTGAGCATGCTACGAATATCTTCGACACTGCGAATACCACCACCTACGGTAAGCGGTATAAACACTTCCCGGGCGATTGCTTCTACCATGTGAACCGTCGTGTCGCGGTCTTCGTGGCTGGCGGTGATATCCAGGAAAGTGATTTCGTCCGCGCCTTGCTCGTTATAGCGCGCTGCAATTTCGACGGGGTCGCCGGCATCACGGATATCGACAAAGTTCACGCCCTTAACGACACGGCCATTGTCCACATCCAGGCAGGGGATGATGCGCCTTGCAAGACCCATCAGGCAGCATTCTCGTCGCAGTATTGCTGCGCTTCTGCAAGATCAAGGCTGCCTTCGTAAATGGCTCTCCCCGTAATCGCCCCGGTAATGCCGGCACTGTTGAGCGCTGCCAGCGCGCGTATATCGCGCATATTGGTAATTCCACCCGATGCAATGATAGGGATACCTCCCGCCTGCGCCATGTCCAGCGTGGCCTCAACGTTTACGCCCTGCATCATGCCGTCACGGGCAATATCCGTATAGACGATGGCACTGACGCCATTATCGGCAAAGCGCCTTGCAAGATCCGTAGCCTGCAGCGCAGAAACCTCGGCCCATCCATCGGTAGCGACGCGACCATCTCGAGCATCCACGCCGACGATAATCTTGCCCGGGAACGCCCCACAGGCTTCAGCTACAAAGGTCGGTTGCTTCACGGCTTGGGTGCCAATGATTACGTAGCTAACGCCCGCATTCAGATAAAACTCGATGGTCTCAAGATCACGGATACCACCGCCAATCTGAATAGGCAGCTCTGGAAACTCTTTGGCAATCGCAGTCACGGCATCGCCATTAACGGGTGTACCGGCGAAAGCGCCATTTAGATCTACAAGATGCAACCGTCGGCATCCCTCATCCACCCAGCGCTGCGCAGTAGCAACGGGATTGTCAGAGAACACCGTGCTGTCATCCATCTCGCCCTGACGAAGACGAACACACTGCCCATCCTTAAGATCAATTGCCGGAATAATCAGCATGTTCCATCCCAGTTCAAAAAGTTACTCAACAACTGCAGTCCTGCCCGGTGGCTCTTCTCAGGGTGAAACTGCACGGTAAACAGGTTGTCCCGCGCCAACGCCGCATCGGCTTTGACACCGTAGTCCACACTGCCGGCCAGCAGCGAGCGATCACTCGCATCCACGTAATAGCTGTGCACAAAGTAAAAACGCTCACCGTCGGCTATGTTTTGCCACAGCGGGTGAGGCCGCTCCTGATGAACACGGTTCCAACCCATATGCGGGACCTTGAGTCGCCCCCCGTCCTGATCCTGAAGCGGTGCGCCAAAATGACGAACCTGCCCCTCGAGTAAGCCCAGACAGTCAACGCCGCCGTTCTCCTCTGAGTGCTGCATAAGAGCCTGCATACCAACGCATATCGCTAGCACCGGCTTGTGCTGCTCGCGAAGCGCCGTATCCAGCAGATCGTCACAGTGCAAACGTCTTATCTCGGACATGCAGTCACGGATCGCCCCCACTCCGGGGAAAACCACCCTGTCAGCGCTACGAATCAAATCGGCGTCGTGAGTCACGATCACTTCATCAGCACCGGCATGGAGCAGAGCACTCTCCACGGAGTGCAGATTGCCCATGCCGTAGTCAATGACAGCTACGCTATTGTTTTTGGAAGAGCCGTTCACAGTCGTCTCCGGAACGTGTTCTGCAGAAAACCCCCGGCTTAGAGGACGCCCTTAGTTGATGGCGTCACGCCAGCCATAGCCGGGTCTGCGCTGAGCGCCATGCGCAATGCACGACCAAAAGCCTTAAACACCGTCTCAACCTGGTGATGGCTGTTATCTCCGCGGAGATTATCGACGTGCAGGGTTACGAGGGCGTGATTAACAAAACCCTGGAAAAATTCGTAAAACAGATCCACGTCGAAGTTGCCCACGGCCGCACGGGTAAACGGCACATGAAACTCCAGACCCGGCCGACCCGAAAAGTCGATCACAACACGCGACAAAGCCTCATCCAAAGGAACATAGGCGTGCCCGTAACGCTGTATACCCTTGCGCTCGCCTACCGCCTTGGTAAAAGCCTGGCCCAGGGTAATACCGATGTCCTCCACCGTGTGGTGAGCGTCGATATGCAGGTCGCCATTCGCTTTGATCGCTAAATCCATCATGCCGTGGCGCGCAATCTGATCGAGCATATGCTCGAGGAAGGGCAGCCCGGTATCAAACTCGGCTTTACCACTACCATCCAGATTCACGGTCACGGTGATCTGAGTTTCCAGCGTATCGCGGCTTACTGTAGCGCTACGTTCTGACATGTCTTTTCTCCAGCTCGCGATGTCTATCGCGAAGTTCATCGCGATGAGCGTCCTGATAACGACCGCGAAAGCGCGCCATTATAGGGGAGCAAGCGCATCGATTCATTGGCAATTCTGCCGCTGCAAGGATAGTCTCGCGACCGTTTATGGATGACTTCGCAAAACGCCTCTTAGCCTGGTACGACGATCATGGCCGCCACGACCTGCCCTGGCAGCGCGACGCCACGCCCTATCACGTGTGGCTCTCGGAAATTATGCTGCAGCAGACTCAGGTTGCTACGGTCATTCCTTACTACGAGCGCTTCACGGCGAATTTTCCCAGTATTCAGGCTCTCGCCGCTACCGACATCGATCAGGTACTCCATCACTGGAGTGGACTGGGATACTACGCTCGGGCCCGCAACCTGCATAAGGCCGCAAATATCGTAGTGGACGAGTTTGCCGGCAGTTTTCCCGCTGATATCGACGCACTACAAAGTTTACCGGGAGTAGGGCGCTCCACCGCCGGCGCAATTCTATCCACGGCGCTCGGCGGCAGGGCGGCGATTCTCGATGGCAATGTAAAACGGGTCCTCGCCAGATTTCATGCGGTAGAAGGCTGGCCAGGCAAGGCAGCCGTGATCTCAAAGCTCTGGGAGTTGGCAGAGCAGCACACACCTGAGTCGCGAGTCGCCGACTACACCCAGGGCATCATGGATTTAGGGGCGACACTTTGCACGCGATCAAAACCTGAGTGCCATCGTTGTCCTCAGGCAGGCGGCTGTCTCGCTTTAGAGCTAGAACGCCAGAGCGATTTCCCGGGCAAAAAACCCAAAAAGTTGATACCCACACGGCAAACAAGTTTTGTCATGGCCCATACTCCGGACGGAGAGCTGTTACTGGAGCGTCGGCAATCAGCGGGTATTTGGGGAGGCCTCTGGTGTTTTCCTGAGGTTAGTGATGCTGCTGCTGCAATCCAGTTTTGCGAGGAGTCTCTGGCCGTTGAAGTACTCGGTACAAGGTCGTTGCCATCGCTCCGGCACAGTTTCAGCCACTATCATCTTGAGATAAGCCCCTTACTCCTTACACTGTCGAAAACGCCGACGCTAATCCGCGAAGGTCAGGAACTGCGATGCTGGCCCGCTCAAGGCTCACCCGCAGTAGGCCTGGCCGCACCGGTGAAGCGCCTCTGGGACGAGGCAGTGCGGGCCATTAATGATTCAGAAAGGGAAGACAAGCCATGAGCAGACAGGTGTTTTGTCGCAAACATCAAAAAGAAATGCCGGGGCTGGATGCGCCTCCGTACCCAGGCCCCAAAGGGCAAGACATCTTTGAGAACGTTTGCAAACAGGCCTGGGAAGAATGGCAGGCCCATCAGACCATGCTGATTAACGAAAAGCAGCTAAGTCTTATCGACCCCGAAGCCCGCAAGTATCTGCAGCAGGAGATGGACAAGTTTTTCGCTGGTGAAGATTACGACAAAGCCGAGGGCTACGTGCCCCCGGAGTCATAAATCGCCGCATCTAGTACATCGTCAGCGTTTTAGTCGGCAGGCTATCGACTACGTCGTCGGGTACAAAAAAGTCTCGAAATAGCTCCTCGCCCGGCGCAACCGCATACTGATCAAAGTCCGTGACACCCGCGTCGCGGAGCAGCACTTCATCAATAAAGAAGTTGCCTGTGCATTCGGTCGATGGCCGCGTAAGAATTTCATAAGCGGCGTCCGCCATGATCGCAACCGTACGGCTACCTTTGCTCACCGAATCTCCGCCAAGAACATTGCGCACCGCCGCAGTATCAATAGCTGTCAACGGCCACAAAGAATTCACTGCGATAGCATCACCTGCGAGTTCTTTGCTCATACCCAAAGTACACAGGCTCATACCCATCTTGGCGATGGTGTAAGCCACGTGAGGCGCAAACCACTTAGCGTCCATATCCAGCGGCGGCGCTAAGTTGAGGATGTGGCCGCCATCAGACTTCTGCAGGTGAGGGATACAAATCTTGGAGGTTAAAAAGGTACCTCGCGTGTTGACCTCGTTCATAAGGTCATAGCGCTTCATTTCGGTGCCCAAGGTAGGTGTGGGGCTAATCGCACTCGCATTATTGATGCAGATATCGATGCCGCCGAAAGTCTCTACGGTTTTGTCGACAGCTGCCTGAACCTGGTCCTCAAATCGAATATCGCAAACCAGCGCTAGTGCTTTGCCGCCGGCCTCTTCAATCTCTTCAGCGGCGGTGTAAATAGTGCCTGGCAGCTTGGGGTGGGGCTCAGTTGTCTTGGCAGCAATGGCGACGTTTGCGCCATCGGCAGCGGCGCGCTTGGCGATAGCAAGGCCAATACCCCGACTCGCGCCCGTGATGAAGATGGTTTTATTCTTAAGACTCATAGGAACTCCGTTTACTGTTGATTCAACCATGCTTTACGCGATGATTTAGCTCCGCGCCACACTATTGCAAAAGATGATGCGATAAAAGACATTGTGTGTACGGACTTACGGTCTTCTGGGTTCCTTTTAAATGAGATTTTTTATGACTACGCCGAAGCATCCACGTCATCCGCGCTGCGATGGTAAACCCGGCCTGGTGAATCTTTTACTGGCACCGGTTCGCGGGTCTTTGCATGCACTGCGTTGGTTTACTGCTGCACTACTGATATCTCTCGCGGGCTGTGCCAGCATGGGGGCGCTGGACTTCGACGAACCCGAGGTTGAATTACTGGGTCTGGAGCCCCTGCCAAGCTAGGGCCTGGAGGCAAGATTCCTTGTGAAGCTGCGCATCGTCAACCCAAGTTCCATAGCTCTGGATATCGACGGCATCGCCTATGACGTGTCTATCCGTGGCTCAAAGGTGCTATCAGGGGTGAGTAATGATGCAATCAGTGTGGGCGCCTACAGCGAGAGCGTTGCGGAGCTCGAGGTCGCTGAGGGTATGTTTGGCTCGCTGGCGCTGGTGCGGGATCTTATGTCGAACCCTATCGAAGGCGGCTTACCCTACAAACTGAACGCCAAGTTGTCGCGCTCCGGGATTGGAGGAGCGATTCGCGTGAGTAAAGAAGGGACTATAGATTTGAACGCCCGCCCTTGACTGTAAGCGGACCGATAGGTTTAATACGCGGCCCTTGCGTAGAGGACGCGTCCAGCGGTCTCAGATTGACGCAAAGGTTTGTGCCCGGATAGCTCAGTCGGTAGAGCAGGGGATTGAAAATCCCCGTGTCGGCAGTTCGATTCTGTCTCCGGGCACCATTTCCTTTCGTTCTGATTCATGCGATCACGTCGCTACAAAACCGCCATCAACGGCCAGACATTGGCCCGTTACAAACGACGCGGCATCCGAGCACAACCACAACACCGATTCAGCAACCTCCTCCGCACGACCGAAGCGACGCAGGGGATATTGAGCGCGAACGATATCTTGGAGCTTTTCGTTGTCGCCCATGGAGCGCTCCGCCATGTCGGTTTCGATGATGCCGGGGCAAACCGCGTTTACGCGAATACCCGCGCGACCGTATTCAATAGCAGCTGCTTTTGTTAAGCCCACTACGCCGTGCTTACTGGCAAAGTAAGCTGCGCCAAAAGTACCTCCTATCAGACCAGCGATAGAGGCGGTGTTAACAATACTGCCACTGCCACGCTCCTGCATATGCAGAAGCTGGTACTTCATGCAAAGAAACACGCTCTTCAGATTGACATCCATGACGCGATCCCAGGTCTCTTCAGAGGCTTCAGTGATTGGGACGGCAACATCGCCCTCGATGCCCGCGTTGTTAAACGCACAATCGAGTTGCCCATAGGCCGCAATGCACTCATCAACCATGGCTTTGACGTCCGCGGCTTTGGATACGTCCGCCTGTACAAAATGTGCCTCGCCGCCTACACTCCTGATGGCATCGACTGTTTCGCTACCGCCCGCGGGATCTACATCCGACACGACAAGCCTGGCGCCTTCTCGTGCAAAGGCGAGGCACGCCGCTCTGCCTATCCCCGCGCCGCCGCCCGTAACAAGAACCACTTTATTGATCATTCTGCCGGACATTTTCCTTCCTTATTTTGGCTCTAAATAGATAATACTTAGTGTAACGAATCAACGCAGCTGACAATCAGCTGCCTGCTCGAATGCTGCCTGGACAATCATCATGGACTGGAAAATCTTTCTAACGGTGCTCGCTTCGGTGTTTGTCGCTGAACTTGGAGACAAAACTCAGCTCGCCACCATGCTGTTTGCCGCAGACAAAGAGGTCAGCAAGTGGACAGTGTTCTTCGCTGCGTCGGCAGCCCTAATATTAGCCTCCGCTATGGGGGTGCTCGCGGGGAGTCTTTTGTCTGCCTATATCAACGAGAAGGTTTTGCACTACGTGGCAGGTATGGGCTTTATCATCATTGGTGCATTGACACTTTATAAAGCCTGAAACAGCTTGGCGACACGCTCTTTGTCCTCCACCGAAGATGCTCGGGATCTCGCGGAGCAACGCGAAAGCCAACTGGAAGCTTTTGAGTAAGCGCCTTGTCCTGAGATTGCTATCGCCAGGCAAACAGCGGCTGATCGAAGTGAGCGACCCGCGTTTGGCGGCCAAACATAGCCACCTCCCGAAACTGATACAGCATCGCGCCTGTGGGTGCGTATATGCAGTCATCATGAAAGTTCATAGACAAGACCTCGCCATCACTCTCTTCGATTTTCTGCAGGTTCGGTGAATCATCCCGGGCCAGCTCTTTGAACGAGAAGGGCTTAAGCAACTCCACCTCGTCGGGGTTGGGCGTAAGCTCCCGCCAATCTTTATCTGTCCACACCACAACTGGCGTAATGACATAACCGGATCGTGTCGCGTAGTCATCAAGTACACCGAGCACATCATCAGGGCTGGCAGATAACCCCACTTCTTCGTCCAATTCGCGAAGCGCGCCCTCAACGGCGGTCTCACCCTGATCCCGACGGCCTCCCGGCAGCGCCCACTGCCTGGAATGGGCGCGCAGGGAAGCACTCCGACGGGTCACAATGATCGCGGAGCGGGTCTCGTCGCGACAAACGGTGAGTGTTACCGCAGCTGAGCGGCGACGCTCCAGCGCCATCTCCCGGTGCACAAATGTGTTCAAGTGCCTTTGAAGATAGTCGCGGAGCTGCTGGTTGTGACGAAACATATCCAGGGGAGGTGCCTGCTGTTCTTAAAAGTTGCGCTCTATCATCGGTGGGGGCAGACTCTAGCGCAAGCATCACCTGCTCGGTGATTAAGCTTTCAAAGCAGCGATGAAAGTATCGCTGGTATGGAAGTGTCGCTGGCTGTCAAAGGAACCGGATTCCATGATCAAACTTTCGCTACTAACTCTGTCCTTGAGCATCGCCTTTGCGACTTCCGCGCAGGCGCAGTCGACGCATCCCTTCGGTATCCCCCAAAGCGGCAATGACAAACCCTCTGCAAGCATTACGGCAATGCCGGGATCGAGAGCACAGGGTTGGCTTGCTCAGGGGCGCTCAGAATTGCTTGCGCGCCATGGCGTCGTGGCAAGCAGCGACCCCTTGGCCTCGGAGGCCGGGCTAGAAATTTTGCGCGCTGGCGGTAACGCTGTCGATGCAATCGTGGCGGCGGCCGCGGTTCTGGACGTCACATCACAGAACGACACGGGTATTGGCGGTGACCTGTTTGCCCTGATCTGGAGCGCCGCCGACAAAAAACTCTACGGCCTCAATTCGGCAGGCTGGTCGCCAGAAGCCTGGACGCTTGAGTACTTTACCGAGACCTTGGGACTAACGGAGATGCCCGACTTCGGTGTTAATGCATCCACGGTGCCCGGTGCAATCTCTGGCTACGCAGCCATGCTCGACCGCTTTGGCACCCTCGGCTTTGAGGAGACCTTCGAGCGCGCGGCAACGCTGGCGGAAGAGGGCTGGGGGCAGGCGGAGCGGCGCCACGCCGATCTGGTTCGGGTTCAGGACAGGGTTCGTGAGGACGAGGACTCGGCTGCAACCTTCCTGAAGGACGGAGAGGTTCCGCCGCTCTACAGCATCATCAGCAATCCCGACCTGGCGTCTGCTCTACGCTTGATTCAGCGCGATGGCCGGGACGCCTTTTATAAAGGTGCCATTGCGGACGCCATCGTCAATAAGGTGCAGGCCAATGGCGGCGTCATGACCCACGCGGATCTTGCCGAGTACCAATCAGAGTGGATCGAACCGGTCACCACCAACTATCACGGCTACGATGTTTTTCAGCTCCCGCCTCCCGGCCAAGGCTTTGCGGCACTGCATATGCTCAATATTCTTGAAGTCTGCGCGCCCGTACATGGCGTTGATCTTGCCGCGCTGGGCCCCAGTAATCCCGACTATTGGCACTTTATGGTTGAAGCGAAGAAGCTCGCCTACTCAGATCTCTATGCCTACAACGGCGATCCGCTTTTTGTCGACGTCCCCATTAACAAGCTGCTGGATAAAGACTACGCCGCAGGACTCTGCGACCGCATAGATATGAATGTGGCGTCCCTGCCATCCGTAGAAGGCGGTCTGAAAGGCGGCACCGTTTACCTGAACGCCGCCGATCGCTGGGGCAATATGGTAAGTCTTGTACACAGCGTGTATGACGTTTACGGATCCGGTGTAACCGTACCGCCTTACGGCATGATTTTGCACAATCGCGGCAACCCCTTCAGCCTCGAAGCGGGCCACCCCAACGTTGTGGCGCCGCGAAAGCGGCCCTTTCATTCCATCATTGCCGGATTTGTTATGCGCGACGGTGAGCCTCTCATGGCCTTCGGCAATATGGGCGGCGCAGTACAACCAGAAACTCACGCTCAACACATCGTCAACATGGTGGACCACGGCATGAATGTGCAGATGACCACGGATGCCGCACGCTTTACGCACCGTCAACGGTCAAACGTTCTTGCTATGGAGGAAGCGCTTGCGAATCTCGTAGGCCCGGCCCTTCGCGCCAAAGGCCATAATGTACTTCCCGTAAACGGCGGCGCTGTGGGCGGTTATCAGGGAATTTTGTTTACCCGGGATCCAGAGCTACCGCTGCCGGTCTACAACCGTAAGAGCATCGAGGAAGACCACCCGGTCAACGGGGTGTACCGCGCAGGCTCAGACCACCGCAAGGACGGCCAAGCCGTGGGTTGGTGACTTTGACAGTCGCTATCGCGACATCTCGCGGCTTTGCACAAACCGCTTCCGGTGCTTGGTCACCTGACCGCTCGCGCGCTTGCGCCAGCGCCGAAAGCTCGACGGCTTGAGCTCTCTGCGCATTATCCTGATAACCGCTTGTTCGTCGAGACCCGTACGCTCGCGAATCTCATCAAAGCTCACGCGATCGGCCCAGGCGGCCCATATCACCCAGTCGCTGGAGTCTGCGGAAGGTTCGGGCTTTCGCGTGAGAGTAACCGGCCTGTCACCAACGCGTGCCATTAAGCGACCTGAGGCGATGAACCCGGGTCATCGCCATACGCCAAAAAGTTAAATGCGCGATCCCGTTCATCGGTGCCGAATACACGCATATCAATACTCCTAAACACCTTGTCCTCCCAGGCAATAAGACGCTGTGCCCATTGCTTATCAGTCACCACGGCAATGCGCTTGAACTGCGAGATGCCAAATTCGGACAAGAACTTCATCTTGCCCATGATGGCGTCGAATTCCACGCCGTCGAAGCTCTCAATCTCCTGATACACCGAAACCTCACTGTGTATCTGAATCTTGTTACGCACGGCGTCCAGTGCCAGGTTCATATCTTCTTCTGTGACTTTGCCGACGATACGCCAGGCCACGGCATCTTCGATATCTGTTTGAATCATCTCAAGCATTGCAAGTTACCTCTCTGTCTATGCAAACTCCGGTATTTATTACTCCAAGCTTAGACCATGTAAGGCTAAATCAGGGGCCAATATTTCAGGCGCTTCGCGCCGAGTAGATACACAGCATGTTCAGCGCCAAGGTAGCACCCGCAAGTGCCGTAATTTCTGAGACATCGTACGCAGGTGCGACCTCAACCAGATCCATTCCAACGAGGTTCAGTCCCTCAAGGCCCCTAAGAATACGCAAGGCTTGTTGGGTCGAAAGGCCTCCCACCACCGGTGTGCCAGTACCCGGCGCATAGGAAGGATCCAGACAGTCGATATCAAAAGTGAGATAGCAGGGCTTGTTGCCCACGGTTTCTCGAATCTTCGCTATCGCTTGATCCGCAGTGTGATCATGAACCCAATCCGCGTCATAAACGTTGTACCCGTGGGTATTGGAATTGTGGGTGCGCATGCCCAGCTGAATGGATCGTGCGGGATCAACAGTGCCATCCTGTGCCGCATGCCAAAACATTGTGCCGTGATCGATGCGCCCCGCGTCGTCTTCCCAGGTGTCGGAATGCGCGTCAAAGTGAATCAGCGACAAAGGGCCATGCTTTTCGGCACAGGCTTTGAGCATGGGGTAGGTAACGAAGTGATCGCCTCCCAATGCAAGTATTGCGGTATCCGTCGTAAGAATCTCGCGAGCCTGCGCCTCCAGTACCGCCGGGACCTCGGCTGGCAGCCCCGGATCAAAACCGAAGTCGCCGTAGTCCACAACCGACAGATGATCAAAGGGGTCGAAACCCCAACCGTTAACCGCGGTTTCCCACGACAAATTGCTCGAAATATTGCGAATGGCACGAGGTCCTAGGCGGGCTCCGGAGCGGTTAGTGGTCGCCAGGTCATAGGGGATACCCACTACAGCCACGTCGATGCCCTCGAGATCTCGAGTGTAGCGCCTTCGCATAAAGCTGGTTGCGCCTCCGTAGGACGGCTCGACGACCGTGCCACGATCACTCTTGCGCAAAAACGCCTGATCGGTCTCAAACTCCATAAAGCTCTCCTCAGCCATCCATTTTCAAGACATTGATAATAGCCGCGTCACAGCGGCAAAGGCACCAGCCACTTCCTTGCCTCTGAAAATCTCACATTTCACTGCCTTCAGCCACAGCGTAGAATGAACGCAGGTCCAGGCAAACGGTGTTCAATGCTCAAGGTCTTTCTCATTAACGGCGCAGTCATTGCGCTCGCCGTGGTTATTCACTACGAATTTCTCTACCAGTTCACCATGCTAATGCCACGACTGCGTATTCGTCATCGGTTTCGGATTCTCATGGGCGTGTTTGCGGCTCTCACGGCGCATGCACTTGAAGTCTGGATTTTCGCCACGGCCTACTACTACATGGACGAGGCAACCGACTGGGGGATACTGGAAGGCAATTACGATGGAACGCTATTTAGCAGCGTTTATTTTTCGTTCACGGCCTTTACAACCCTTGGTCTGGGTGACATCACCCCAACGGGTAATCTGCGCTACCTCGTAGGTCTCGAGTCCCTCACAGGATTTGTACTCATAACCTGGACCGCTTCGTTTTTATACCTGGAGATGACCCGCTACTGGGACAGAGAGTAATAGGGAGCTCACGTGCCAACACTCAATATTCGAGAAGCCACGCCAAATGATGCGGGCGTCATACTCCAGTTCATCACCGAACTGGCGATTTATGAGCGAGAGCCAGAGGCTGTGCTGGCAGACGAGACTCATATCCAAAGCACCCTGTTTTGTGATTCACCGAAAGCGTTTGCTTTGATCTGTGAACAGCTGAGCGACGATGGCTCGCCATCCTCGGCCATCGGATTTGCGATTTACTTCTTTAACTACTCAACCTGGCTAGGCAAGCACGGCCTCTATCTTGAGGATCTTTATGTCACTCCCGAGGCTCGGGGACTGGGCGCCGGTAAATCTCTGCTGAAACGTTTGGCACAGATCGCATTGGACAACGATTGCGGACGCTACGAGTGGAACGTGCTGCACTGGAACACTCCCGCAATCGAGTTCTATGAGGCCTGCGGCGCCAAGCCTCTTAGCGAATGGGTGGGCTACCGCATGGATCGTGAGGCTATTGAGGCATTTGTGAGCAGCTAGAAGAGCGAAAGCTCAATCGAGAACCTTATCACTGGCGTCCATAGGACCTACCCATGCAAAGCGCGGCCGCGATTCTCCTTCTACGATCACATCCTCCTTAAACATGTCCAGAGGTCGAACCCATAGGCCGTGATCGCCATATAGCGGCCGATACAAAGCCATGTACTCTTCCGTTTCGGAGTGCCTTGCCACCCCGATAAGCTCATAATCTGCGCCTTTGTAGTGCCGGTAGCGGCCGAGTTTGAGTGACATAAAAGCTCCGTAAACTGCGAAATCCTGCGTTAAACCGTCGCGATTATGCGACAAGCCACCAAAAAGACACACCGCAAGGGGCGTAAGGCTCCTTATAATGGCCACCATGCCCATAGACCGCGTCATAGAAGATAAAAAGCGGCTGTTCTGGCTCCTGCAACTCGGGGGTTGGAGCAGCTGGGCGGCTACCTTTTATCTGGGCATTCTGGTGTGGGGAGAGCTGCCGGACAACTTTTACCTTCTTTACTTGCCAATCATCGCCTCCATTGGCATGTGCATTACGCTGGCTTTACGCTGGATTTATCGCGTTACCTGGGAGCGTACTTTAGGCGTTAGGGCCTTCGCCATTCTCGGCGCCTCATATTGTGCCGGGGTGATTTGGGTACTGTGTCGTTCCGTGCTGTTTTCCAACTTGTTCCCCGAGGAGTTCGCCAAACTTAGCAAAGAAGGCCACGATACTCTCGCCGTGTATTTCAACAATTCTATTTCGGGCGTCTGGGTGATGCTGGTTTGGAGTGCGCTGTACTTTGGTATCAAGTACTACCTGCTCAGTCAGGAAGAAAAACAGCGCTACCTCAAAGCCATATCCATGGCCCACGAAGCACAGCTAAAAATGCTTCGCTACCAGCTCAATCCGCATTTTTTGTTTAACACCTTGAATGCTATCTCTACGCTTATTCTGGACAAGGACACGGAGCTGGCCAACAGCATGGTCATGAAGCTGTCGCGGTTCCTGCGCTATTCTCTGGACAACGACCCTATGCAGCAGATCACCGTTGCCGAAGAAGTAGAATCCCTGAAGCTCTATCTAGATATCGAAGAAGTGCGTTTTGGTGAGAGACTAACCCTGCACTTTGCCATCAGCGAGGATGCCCAGGCCGCCTTAATGCCGTCGCTACTGCTGCAACCTCTGGTAGAGAATTCGATTAAGTACGCAGTGTCGCGGTCAATCAACGGCGGCTCCATCGCCGTCTCTGCCAGCATCGAAGATGGCTGCCTGCAACTGATCGTTGCAGACGACGGACCGGGATTAGATCTTCGCCAGGGACGACTCCCCAAAGGTGGCGGTGTTGGCCTGGCTAACACTCGCGAGCGACTGACCCAGATTTACCGGGAGAAACAGAGCTTTCGACTAAGCTCAACAGAGCCTCACGGACTTACTATCACCATATGCATACCTGTCAGCTATGCTGAATAAGTGCACCGCTTACATGCCACCGAAGGAGGCAGCATGACCACCCTATCCGCAATCATTGTCGACGACGAACATCTGGCCCGCCGGGGGCTCTCTGTTCGATTGCAGCAATTACCCGAGGTAGATGTGATCGCAGAGTGCGGCAATGGACATGAGGCTCTTCAGGCCGTCGCTCAGCACAACCCGGATTTACTGTTTTTGGATATCCAAATGCCCGGCATGGATGGCTTTGAGGTGGTAGAAAAACTCCAGGGCGATGACATGCCCATGGTGATTTTTGTTACCGCCTATAACGAATATGCGGTGGATGCTTTTAAAGTGCATGCCATCGACTACGTACTCAAACCCATAGAGGACGATCGTCTACACGAAGCGGTGCAAAGAGCTCTGCAGCATCGCGACCAGGAAGCCAGCACCTCGGGCAAAGAAAAACTCGTTAAGTTGCTTATGAGTATGACGGGCGAAAGCGCGGCTGGCGTAGAGGCAATGGTCGAGGGTACAACGACCAACGGCGACAGCTGGCCCGAGAAAATCACGGTTAAGGATGGCAACGACATCCAGTTTATACGGGTAGCGGATATCGAATGGGTAGACGCGGCCGGTGACTACATGTGTATTCATGCCACGGGCAAAACGCACATTATGCGTATCACCATGAAGCAGCTTGAGGGCATGCTCAATCCCGTAGTTTTTTTACGAGTCCACCGCTCCACCATTGTTAACAACCGCTGCGTGACCGGAGCGCAAACGCTGACCAACGGCGAATACCTGCTCAATCTGGAGGGGGGGACACAGTTAAAAGTAAGTCGGAGCTACAAGGATCGCATCCGGGAGTTTCTGGTTAGCTGAGGCGTATCACTGGCGCATCGCGCGCCGTATCAAGTGTTTGAAGACTGCCAATCACCGCAGCGTCGACCTGCTGAGCACGCAGTGCCTCGCAGGCCGCATCCGCCCTATCCGCAGGCAGCGCTATCAACAGGCCACCACTGGTTTGCGGGTCAAACAAAAGCTCGGCTTGTAGCGGTGCACCTGGTGGGTTCATACAACGGTCTGCAATCGCCGCTCGGTTCGGCTCATGCAAGGTGCTGAAGATACCCGCTTCCATGGCATCCAATGCGCCGGGCATGACGAGAAGTTTGTCGATCTCGATATCCGCAGCAAGAACATCCCCGAGCATCTCGAGTAGATGCCCCGCTAAACCAAATCCCGTGACATCCGTCGCCGCAGTCGCCTGAAAGTCTCGCGCGACCGCCGCAGCCACGGCATTGCTCTGTTCCATGCCTGTTAACGCGGCCTCAACGTATCGGCCATCCATGCGACCCTGCATATACGCTGCAAACACCGCACCGCTACCCAGTGCTTTGGTGAGTATCAGCTTGTTCCCCGCCTGAGCACCGCGCTTGGCCAAAACGCTACTTCCCGGCGCCAACACGCCATTTACCGCAAAACCCAATTGCAGCTCAGGACCCTGCATGCTGTGGCCTCCCTGCAACTTGCAGGCGGACTCTTCAAACACCGACAGAGCTCCTTGCACGACGCTTTGCAGATCCCGACGCAACAGCGATGGTGCCGCAAAAGGCAGCGTTACCAGCGCCTGGGCAGAATGGGGCTGTGCTCCGCTGGCGTAAATATCAGACAGCGCATGCTGAGCGGCAATACGACCCATACGCCAGGGGTCATCCACCAGCCCCCGAAGCGCATCCACAGACTGGAGAATGGGCTGCGTTGTGTTTACGGGCGAAGCATCATCAAGACGGTCCGTCGGGAGCACAAGCCTTGGATATAAACCGCGCAGATCCTCAAGCACACCGTGCAACACGTCCCCGGAGACCTTGGCGCCGCAGCCACCACAGGGGGCTTGCTGGGACTGCCCGTTAACATCTTTCTCGGATCCCGAGCCGCTCATTGCCAGAGGTGGTAAGTCCCTAAAGCGCTCCATGAACTCTCTATCAATACGATTTTTCCAGCGCCACACCCAGGCCCCGCTCAGTGCGACTCCATTGCGCTGCGCAACGGCGCGTTTGGATCCCAGCGCCAGCATGGACAAAAATTCTCTTTGGGGTGTGTGCTCGCGCAAACTCTGGCCCACTGAAAAAGCCTGAAGATTGTCGGCGAGTACCGGCCCCTGACGTACTGCATACACTCCGGCTTTTGGTCGCGGATGCCTATATTGAGTTGCTACATCACCGGCCCCAAAAACGTTCTCATAGCTCGTACTTTGCAGAGTGTCCTCTACCTGCATAAAGCCACGCTCATCAACTGGGAGTCCACTGGCTTTAATCCACGGAGCTGCAGCGGCCCCGGTGCACCAGATCAAGCTGTCATAGCCTGCAGCGTCTGCAGACTCAAACAGCAGTTGGGAGTCTGTCACCTCCCTCACTCGGTGGCCACAGTGCAGGGCTACACCCAGCGCTGCACACTGCGCCTCTACCGCTCGTCGCGCGCCACGGCTGTAACCCGTCAATACCTCTTGTCCGCCGCAATACAGGGTAATCGCCGGCTTCTTCGCCCGGAGCCGGTGCGCAATAGCGAGCGCAATCTCTACACTGCCAGCACCTCCTCCCACAACTGCAATGCGGCGCTCGGCCAGATCGTCGGACTGAGATAGCGCCTCCCAGCGATTCCAAAGTTCTGCCACAGGTTTGACCGGTACCGCAAACTCACGCGCTCCGGGCACCGAATCCAGCTCAGGCTGGGAGCCGATATCAATGGAAAGGATGTCATAGCCAAGCTGGCCCCGCGCCTGACACTGGAGTTGCCGGCTATCGGGGTCCAGCGCTTCGACCGTATCTGCAAGAAAACGCACACCCGCCCAATGGCAGAGCCTTACAAGATCAATGTGTGTCTCTTCGAAGCTATAGTGACCCGCCAGCAGCCCCGGAAGCATGCCGGAGTATGGCGTGAAGGCCGCGGGAGAGATGAGTGTCACGCGCAAGCCCGAAGGGCGCGACATCGCTAGCTGCTTAAGCACCAATACATGACTATGGCCACCACCGACCAGAACCAGATCTTGTTTTGCAGGCTCTCTAGGCAGCATCGCATCGCTCTGTAAGAAACGCCTTTAGAGATTCCCGGTCGCCGCTGCAAAGCCTGCGGCCTTCGCGTTTGGACAACTGATAGTTGTACATAGGATCGTAGTAATCAGCGAGCATCGGCCGTATCCAATCGCGATGTCCCTCAGCACTCCCTGTTTGCTGCTGAAGATCGAAGGCGGACTCCATAAGCGTGGCTATGTGCTGATGGCGCTCGCCACCCAGGCGTTTGCGGGTCCGCTCAAGGTCGCCAAGGAGTCTCTCGCGGTGAACACCCGGCCCCGCATCGCCATGTGCCCGTCGGTAGCGTTCTCCTAAATCCAGGATGTAATCCTCGAGCACCACCTGAACGCGCTCCTCGATAGAGTACTCAAGAACCACCAGAGGCGCTTCGCTCATGCGTGCCCGAAGAGAAGCCGGAAGGGCAAGGCGGCCAATAAGCTGCCCCTCATCTTCGAGTATCACCGGCCCCTTACTCTGGGATAGTTTTAGCAGTGCAATAGCTACGGCGTTTTCAAAGTTAATCTGCGTGGGCTGCTCCTCGAGGAGTCGTCCAAAAGCGGAGCCACGATGACGGGCAAGACCCTCGAGATCGATAGAGCGCGGCAGCGCATTAATCAATCGGGTTTTACCGGTGCCCGTGGCACCGCCCACCAGAATGATGTCCGCTTCGTTCGCCAGGGTATCGAGAGTATCAATGAGAAAACGCCGCATGGCTTTGTAGCCACCGGTGATGCGCGGATAGTCCACACCGGACTCCGCAAGCCATTGTTGTACAAGCTGCGAGCGCAAGCCCCCGCGAAAACAGTAGAGATAACCGTTGGGATTGTCCTCGGCGAATTGTTGCCAGCTCGCCAGTCGTTGCTCACGCAGTTCCCCGGACACCAACTCATGCCCCAGGGTAATCGCAGCTTCCTGACCCTGATTCTTATAGCAAGTCCCCACCGCAGCGCGCTCCTCATCACTCATGAGGGGCAGGCTTTGCGCCGAGGGAAAAGCGCCCGCTAAAAACTCTACGGGTGCGCGGGTATCAAGCAGCGGGATATCTGCAAGAAATAGGCGGGCGTAATCCGATGTATCGACCCGCGAAGTCATCGCTTAGCCGTTGTCTTCGCCACCGAAGACTGTGATCAAACGATCCTGTATCGCCGTCAACGCTGGCGCCATCAACGCAAAGTCCGCGTCAAATCGGGCCAATCGATCTTCATCCATCAATTCATCGTTCTCCTTAACCAAGACATCGGAAAACTTGATCCGTCGCAGGCAAAGGTCATCACCCAGTACAAACTGCATCTGCTCGTTCCAGCCAAGGGCGAGACGCACGACCTGAGTGGTGCCTTGCAGATGCTGGCGAACTTCATCGCTGTACAGCTCGAGTCCTTTACAGCGTATCACCGCAGCCTGCTCACCCATATCACGAAGTTCACACTCTTCCCGAGCCTGAAAGTCCTCGGGCAGACTGGAGTTGGCCAGCCAGCTGGTCATGGCGGCGGCAGGTGCATGCGCCGTCTGCGGCAAGAGCACGGGAAAACTGCCAACGCACTCTCTTAATAGGTTTAGTGCTTCTTCGGCACGGGAAGCACTGGCCGAATCAACCAGCACCCAGCGGGCCTTGGGATCGATAATGAGGCGCAGCTCGGCATGGCGGCTAAAGGCACGGGGCATGCAGTCCTGCACAACCTCATCCTTGAGCGACAGCTTTTCTTTGCGGTAAACCTTGCGGCCC
>NZ_CBFIIF010000007.1:0-119896 GCF_965662665.1 Congregibacter sp.
ACGCAATTGGAATACCGCTGGCAGCGCTAGGCTGGATACCGCCCTGGGCAGCGGCGGTGGGTATGTCTTTGAGTTCCCTGCTGGTTGTGGGGAACTCCAGCCGTCTCCGCCGTCTGAACGCAGCTCTGGATCGCTAAGCGTGGAAAGTCTGTATCTCCTCATCCCGGTCGCAATCATTTTTTGCGTTATCGTCGTTCGCCTCCTCCTCTGGGCTATCGACAGCGGGCAATATGATGATCTGGACAAGGAGAGCTGGCGCATATTGGCTGACGAGGATTTTGAAGAAGAAAAGCCGGAGAGCAAAAGCGAGGATGATTAACGCCGATTTAGCTGCTGCCTTCGGCATTGGACTCGCCGGCGCAGGTCACTGCCTCGGCATGTGCGGAGGGATCGCAGCGGCGATCAATCTGGGAGGAAATCGAGGCACGTTAACTACCGTCGCCTATCACACGGGACGCCTGAGTAGTTACGCCGCTCTCGGCGCACTGCTGGGCGCACTGGCCGGCAGCATCAATTTGGCCCAATGGACCATGGTCCTGCGCTACCTGGCAGCGCTTCTGCTCATTGGAATGGGTTTGTCCATCGCCGACTGGTGGCGTGGCATGTCCGTGCTTGAGAGTGTTGGCGCAAAGCTCTGGAAACCCTTGCAACGCCTGTCCTCTCGGCTACTGCCGGTGCGGCATTGGTTTCAGGGTTACCTACTGGGACTGTGCTGGGGGCTAATGCCCTGCGGACTCATCTATAGCGCTTTGGCCTGGTCTGCCACCGCGCAGGACGCCGCACGCTCTGGACTCTTGATGCTCGCCTTTGGGGCCGGAACACTCCCGGCTATGCTCAGCACCAGTTTCGGTGCAGCAAAGGCGCAGTCACTTCTCAGGCGTCGCGGTTTAAAGCTATTGATTGCGATATTTTTGATTCTTTCGGGAATCTGGTCGCTTTTAATGACCTGGAACCACGGCAGCCACCTCAACCGTCCGATCTCGGCCGAGATACGGGGACAAACAGACAGCGCCATCCCTAGCGACGCGACCATGGATCATGCCAAACACTAATCGGAGTTACGCTCTGTATTCTCCTCTGAACTTTCCTCTGGACTTTCCTCTGCACTCTGCTCTCCACGCTGCTGTTCACGCGCCTGCTTACGCATTGCCTGCTTCTTGCGGATAGGCCCTAAAGTAGTACTCATCCAAAAGACGGTTCCGATAACGAACAGAACCAGAAAAACAGTGAGTCCAAGCGGCACAAGATTCATAGCGATTTCCAGCGTTTATGAGTGGCGTTTTGTACCCCTAAATTACCACGAAATGTTCACCAGGCAGTGCTCGGGTTCTCCAAAGAAATCTACGATGCTCAGGCAAAAAAAACCCCGCCAGAGGGCGGGGAATCACAGGGGGGCGACGTGCATGACGCCGCCTCATTCAAACCATCAGAACTTGTAAGCAACGCCTACGTTGTAAACCCAGGGATCGATGTCCACATCAAAACTTACCGTCGCATTCGCACCGCTCCCGGTGGTCACATCGATGTCCGCCGTCGTGCCAATGTCAATGTACCAAACACCCACATTCAAGGCCCATTGGTCGTTCAAGGGGATGTCTACGCCCGCTTGAGCCGCCAAGCCCACGGAATCCTCCAACGATAACTTTGCAGAGGTCACATCAAGTAAATCATCCAGTACCGCGCCAAGCTCACTATCCACCTCCTCGCTAAAGAAGATCGTGTAGTTCACACCCAAGCCCAGATAAGGCTGCCAGCCTTCCATACCGCCGCGGGGATACCACTGAATGCTCACCGTGGGCGGCAAGTGTTCTGTAGAACCCGCCGCGATTGGCAGGCCGGCAAGATCAATGTCGTGCTTAAAAGGAGCTGCTGCCAGAAGTTCCACACCCCAGTTATCCGACATCATCCAGGTTGCAATGAGGCTCACTGAGGTCCCGTCATCGACATCTACACCGCCGGGTAAAACCGTCGGTGGATCCGTGGGCAACTCGATTGCATCGCTGTCACCGCTGGGAGCAACAGTCGCGATACCAGCACGAAATATAATATCGCCTTGCTCGTAGGCCTGGGTCCCCAACGATGCAAGACTGATTCCTGCCGCGGCGACCGCAATGACAAGCTGTTTCTTCATATGATCTAACTCCTCTACCTGAAATTGATGCCCTTTCAGCACCGTAGGAGTCCATGGTAAGAGTCCTTCGAAATAGAAGCATTGATGTCAATCAAGGTTATGGTTTTGCCGTGTATAGTGCGTCTGGCATCGCTTTATTAGAGCCATGCGCAACACCACAGGGACACCAGCAACCGCTCATGCTTTTCAGAAATTCTAGAAGTTACTCAGTGTTGAACAATGCTGCATTGCTAGTGCTGACTATTGCATGTGGAGCAAGCGGCGCAGGTGCTACAGACACGCAAACAACGACTAGCCATGACAAGGTTCTTTTGAGCGTAGGCAAACTCCATGTCCCGGGACAGCGTTATGAGAACGGTTATGCCCGCCACTATGATGAAGACTGCTCGGCAACCCTCGTTAGCGACAGAGAGCACGCACCATCTTCATCGCTCATTGTGAGCGCCTGGCACTGCCTTGAGTTTTATCGCGACATCAGCAAGCCCCTCACCTTTGAAACATCTCGTGGTGACACCAGGAAGGCGCAGCTGATCAGCAGTGGCGGAGGCATGCACAGCGACTGGGCGCTCTTGCGGTTAGACGCCCCCTTACCCTCGCCGGTTGTCCTGGCCGACCACAAAGATCAAGCAGCCGAAGCACTGCTCATGGCAGGCTTTCCCCGGAGAACCTCATCGCAAACCAAGATTCTGGAGACCGCGTCTAACTGCTCGGTGACAGGCTCAGACGGTCGCGACACACGAAGTAATTGTGTCCTGCAAAAGGGCGCTTCGGGTGGCGCGGTTTTTTCCCGGGGGACTGAAAGTCAGTATCTCGGAGTGATCTCCCGCGGCGATGGAGAGTCCCAGAGCATTTATGTGCCTCTGAGTAGATTCCGCGCCAACATCAACGCCTATCTGAAAAGCGTCCGGCTACCCTAGTTAGAAAAGCCGTTCAATCCACACGCTGCACGGGATGGGCGACATCGTCCTCAGGGCTTTCACTGACATCTTCTCCACCGTGACTTGCAGCGCGTTCGCGAGCGCGAGTCTTTCCTGCCGAACCATCGCCCTGCGCCGCCCTGACGATTTCCTCTAGTTCATCTACCGCCCGGTCTATGGTCAGCTCACCACTATCAGCGTGATCGTCAAACAAATTGATCATACGATCCGAACGCCTTCCCAGAAGCATCAAACGCAGATAAAGACTCTTTTCGACTTTTGGCTTGGTGACAACATCAATAGCAAAAGCTGCAAGGCTCAGGGGACTCAACAAGAAGTCGCGTAGCGCATCGGCTGCAAGCTTTAGCTGGAAAACAAGTACGTGGCGGAAAGCAGCGGACGTGCTTACGTGCCCGTCATCATTACCATCTTCATTACTGAACATATTGGCTCTCTCCGGCGTGCGCGCCGTCAGTTAATACCAGCCCTTGACTGCGGCGCTAAGAAAAGACGACTCCGGCAACTCCAGCACCGTTGGGCGCCGACTATCCAGAGCGGTCCTCAGTGCAGCTTTGAGCGACTCCAGAGAATCCACCCGCAGCGCCAGACAACCCAGCGCAGAAGCCGCAGCCACAAAGTCGGGAGCGTCGATATCGACGCCCACCGGCTTAATATCGCTGGCCAACATACCCTCGCGAATTTCTCGATAACCGTTGTTGTTCCAAAGCAAAACAATAACCGGCAAATCTTCCTGCACCGCAGCTGCGAGCTCCATAAAGGTAAACTGCGCCGCGCCATCGCCAATCAGCGCCAGCACCGGGACCTCCTCCGGCAGCGCCCTGCGCGCACCCATGGCAGCTGGCAATGCATAGCCGAGAGTGCCCCCGCCTGTGGCTGAGTGAAAGTACCGTCGCGGTGCAGACGCTTCATACTGCCAAACGGCGTAATAGGTGGGCAGCGTGCTGTCGCCCACTAAGCAGAGCTCCGGCATCTCGCTTTGCAAGCAGTCAAACACTGCCTGCACCTCAGTGTTCCAATGGGGTTCGCTACCCAGCTTAGCGCGCGTCGCCGCGACTCGTTGAGCACCGTCTTCTGCCGGGGATACTTTTTCCTCAAGTAATTCCAGCAATGCAGCAAGGCTTTCCCTGGCATCACCACAAAGCGCGAGGTCGGGTCGTTGATTGCGGCACAGCTGCGCCGGATCAATGTCGATCCGCCCCAGCCAGAGAGGACTCGGCAAATCGCCCAGAAATAGCATGTCGTAGTCGGTCTCACCAAACTCGGTACCCACCGCAAGTACCGTGTCCGAGTCGGCAATCAGTTCTCGCACTGCGCTCAGGCTGGGACTCCCTCCTACCAGTAAGGGATGACCCCGGGGCAATAAGCCCTTGGCATTTATCGTCGTCACCACGGGCAGAGCCAGCGCTTCAGCGAGCGCCCGTGCTTCTTGCGCTGCGCCAACGGCGCCGCCGCCGAGTAACAATAGTGGTCGCTTCGCACTACTTAAGCGATCCGCAAGCAGCTTAATACCCGCAGCACTCGCGCAAGGCGCTAAGACCTTGGGCCAGGGTACTGTGGGAACGTCGCTAGCGTCCTGCGTGATGACATCCAGAGGAATCTGGATATGCACAGGGCCGGGTCGAGCGCTTGAGAACACGGCAAATGCACGAGCGAGTACTTTGGGTAACTCCTCGGGGCGCATTAGCGTATGACTGAAGCGACTGCATTGGCTGGCAAGGGCCGACTGGTCAGGAACCTCGTGCAGACGCCCCTCCCCCATGCCTAACTCCGAGCGAGCCGCTACCGCCGTCACAACCAACATGGGCACCGAATCCGCCAGCGCTTGAATCATAGGGGTAATCGCATTACCCAAACCGGGTCCCGAAATCAAAAAGCAGGCTGCAACCTTGCCACTTGCCCTCGCGTACCCGTCCGCCATAAATGCCGCGCCCTGCTCATGCCGAGGCGATATGTGACGGATATTACTGTTACCCAAACCGCGATATAACTGCACGGTGTGATTCCCGGGAATGCCGAAAACCGTATCAATCCCATAAGCCTCAAGCAGCTCTACCAGCCGTTCCCCGCAACTCACCGATGATGGTGTGTTCAATTTATAGTCCCTCGGCCTGCTCGGGATGGGGCTGGATCATGGGTGCCTCTCCAATGTGTTGTTCACCACGGGCTTTCGCCAACTCTACCTGGTGCTGCCTTTCCGCAAACCGTTCGCGCTGCTCATCCGACTGGATAGCAATGCAATGAGGGCAGCTAACTCCTTTTACGTAGTCAGGAGATTGCAGGTCTTCGTGACTCACAGGGTGGCGGCAGGCGAAGCATTGGTCATAACTCCCCCGTTCCAAGGCGTGATTAACAGCCACACGGTCATCAAATACAAAGCACTCTCCCTCCCAACTGCTGGACTGCTCCGGCACCTCTTCGAGGTATTTCAAAATCCCGCCCTTTAGATGGAATACTGTCTCGAAACCCTGTTCAAGTAGATACGAAGACGCTTTTTCACAGCGGATTCCACCGGTACAAAACATCGCTACTTTCGTATTCTTCTCGGGGTCAAGATTTTCCGCGACCCATGCCGGGAAGTCGCGGAATGTCGTTATCTCAGGATCCACGGCACCGCGAAAGCTACCGATAGCGCATTCGTAGTCGTTACGGGTATCGATCAGCGTGACCTCGGGATCCGCAAGGACTTCGTCCCAGTCAGTCGGCGCGACATAGGTACCCACGACTCGCCTGGGATCAACCTGAGGAACTCCCATGGTGACGATCTCTCGCTTCAACTTCACTTTCATGCGCAAAAACGGCTGTTCATCGTGCAGCGACTCTTTGTGCTCAAGATCCACGAGTCGGGGATCAGCACGCAACCAGTCAAGAACAGCATCCAGAGCTTCGCGGCTTCCGGCGACCGTGCCATTAATCCCCTCCTCTGCGAGGAGCAAAGTCCCTTTGAGTCCATGCTCTCTGCACTGCTCAAGCAAGGGCTCACGCAGGGATTCGTAATCTTCCAGGACAACAAATTTGTACAGTGCCCCTACCACTACAGACATTAGGACGCGTCCTCCGCTTCTGCCTTGCTACCCCCAAGACAGTTAGGTGAAGCAGGCGCCTCGTGGGTCTTGGCCTGCCATTCCTGCGGGTCGTAAAGATGCATAGCCAACGCATGAATCGGTCCCGCAAGTAAATCGGCGAGCTCCCCGTAAACCAGCTGATGGCGCGCAACCGCCCGCTTGCCGGAAAAAGCCTCTGAGGACATCACCAAGCGAAAGTGTGTTTCGGAATTTGCGGGCACACTGTGCTGATGACTTTCGTTGTCTAGTTCGAGCCAGTCGGGCGCAAAGGCTTTATTAAGACGGTCCTGCAACTGTTCTTGAACGCTCATAGCTTCTCCTGCGGTAGGCCGGCGATTATACGCCCGGCGGCCGCGTCTTTCAGCCGACTACGGGAAAGGATTTCCCAGGTCGCGGGGAAGCTCTATACTCACCGTATGGCTACTGAAACTGACGAGCGTTATGACATCGCCTTCGCTGGAGAGTGTCTCGAAGGGCACGACCCCCAAGCGGTACGCCAGGCGCTGGGTGACTTGTTTAATGCCGACGAAGGGACTCTCGAACGCCTGTTTTCGGGCACCCGCCAGCGCATCAAACGAAACTGCGACAAAGCCACAGCTCTCAAGTATCAAAAAAGTTTGGGCGCCGCTGGCGCTAAGGCCATTATCACAAAGGCCGACAACGCCAGCGTAGCTAGCAACAGCGCAACGGCAGTTCAGGACGCGGCTCCTACCGCCAATGCAGCGGCGTCCGACACCGCGAATACCGGCGGCAAAGCAATCGACGGTAGCGCCTTCGAGTTACTTCCCGGAGGCAGTGACGTTTTGCGGCCAGAGGAGCGAGCATCTCGGGAAGATGTCGCAATAGATCTGAGCCACTTGTCCCTGGGAGAAACTGGCGATCGACTTAGCGATGAAACTACAGGCGCAGAACCTGCCGTCACCGCACCCGACTATGACGTTGCTGAACCCGGAGCACGCATGGGCCCCGTCGATACCAGCACGGCGCCCGATGCCCCCGACATCTCATCACTGGATCTCGCGCCGGCAGGCGTGGATCTGGTCGATAGCAGCCTGCATACCTCTCCTGCTACGCAGGTGAATATTGATCACCTAAATCTGGCGGAGTCGGGGAGTGATTTACTCACCGAAGACGAGCGTAGCGTCAGTGATGCACAGGCTCCAGACACCAGCCATCTTAAGCTCGATGGCCCGGCGAATCCCTTCGACAGCTAATCACGACTATGACCACACCCGCTCTTCCTGCGCCGGCCCTACCCCGTCGTCTCGCCGCCATCGTCTACGACACACTGCTGGTGCTGCCATTGATCATGGTCTGTGTTGCCATAGGCCTGGGTATCCGTCATTTACTGGGAAGCGCAGCGGACAGTTTGCTTCCCTCCACGTTGGTGCAAACCATTGCTGTGCTGAGCTGCATCGGTTTTTTTGGCGTTTTCTGGCTTAAAAGTGGCCAGACCCTGGGCATGCAAGCCTGGCGAATAAAGCTTGTAGCGATGCCTGGCAATGAAATGACCTTTGGTCGAGTCGTAACGCGCTGCGTCTCAGCACTGCTATCAGCGGTTTGCCTGGGCATGGGTTATTGGTGGTGTATCTTCGATAAACGCAAGCGCTGCTGGCATGATTATCTTTCAGGAACCGAGCTCGTCTTACTGCCGAAAAAATCAAAGAAAAACAAAACAGCCGAAGAATAAGCCTTAAGCGACTCCGTTTAGGCCCGGCGAAGCAGATACAGACCCACGAGCACGCAAGCCAGAACCGGCGCGAGTGCCGCATAAAGCGGCGGAAAGCCAAACACCAGGCTCGCTGGCCCCAACAAGTCCTGGCTTAGCTGAAACAGTATCCCCACCATCACACCGGCGAAAATCCTGAACCCCAGAGTGCCATCCCTCAGCGGACCAAAAACAAAGGAAATCGCAATCAACACCAGAGCCGCTACAGCGGCGGGCTGCATCAGCTTGCGCCAGGTGGCCAGTTCGAAGTCAGCGACATCCTCGCCCTGGGAACGCAGGAATGCCGAATAGTCTATGAGGTCGACGAGGGGCAGCTGTGACGGCGCCACGTTCTCCAGCGAGAGTATTTTCGGCGTGATATTACTGGGGACAAAAATCTCGGACTCACGTCCTTTTGTGACGCCATCTTTCGAAAACTCGCTGCTTACAACATCGTTCAGAACCCAGCCTTGCTCCTCATAACGACCACTATCTGCAAACATCGCCCGGCGCATCCAGCCACCGGTCTCAAACTCATAAACCGTCACACCAAAGACTTCGTTATCACCAGATACGGCCTGCACATGCAAAAACACCGCACCATCGCGCCTCCAGATACCCTTCCCGGTATCAACCTGCTTACCGGCGTAGCGGGCAAGGGCTCGACCACTCTGCGCTTGCTGCTCCGCTGCTGGCGCGACATATTCGCCCAGAAGAAAGCCCAGAATGGCGATGAGTGCCGCCTGCTTGAGCACCATCCAGGCCAAACGGCTATTGGAAATGCCCGCCGCACGCATCACCACCAACTCACTTGTGGATGCCAACTGGCCCAGCCCGATAAGGGCGCCAATCAAAGCCGCAAAGGGGATAAATTCGTAGACGCGACGCGGCATCGTCAACATCACGTAGCGACCGATTTCGGCAAAGCCATAGCTGGCGCTGCGGCTATCGGATTCATCAATGAACGCCGACAAACCATCGATCCCTACGATCACCAGTAAAACGAGCAAGATCGACAACCAGACGGTGCGCGCTACATAACGATTAAGCTTTCGCACTCAGGAGCCCCGCAGGCGTCTGATGCGATCAGGGCCGAATAGCATCGCCAAGGCGAGAGCAAAGAAACCAAGATGCAAAAGATAAATCTGGCTCACCGCCGCATCACCCTCCGCGACACTCGTTCGGATACTGGCGAGCGCGAAAAGGTAGCCAAGATGCAGTAAGAGTGCAGGCGCCAGCTTGATATACCGCCCGCGGCGGTGGTTGGTCTTACTCAGGCTCAGCGCAAGCAGCGCCACAATCGGAACCATAAGCGCGACGGAGATTCGCCAGTGCAAGGCGGCTGTGTCCTCCGCATTCTGCGAGTCTAAAAGCTCCAGTGTGGACTTGGCATCAACCGGCTCGCTGCGTGCCAGCGAGGGCCGGTCAGGGAGCAGCTGTCCGAACTGCTCAAACTGCACAACGCGATAGTCGGCTCTCCCGGGGGTGCCGCTGAATCGATAGCCATCACTGAGCTCCAGATAACGCGCACCTGTCGTTTCATCGACAACTACCGAACCGCTTTGCGCGACGGTTACTCCCGCCACGTCGGAAGCACTGTCGGAGTCTCCGGGAGAGTACAAAAAGACTTGCTTAAGAGCTCCGGCGTCCGGGTCGATATCACCTGCATAGGTCACGGCACCCTCATCCCCTCGAGGCTGAAAGCGACCCGCGGCAAGGAGTTGCAAACCCTGGAGCGCCTGGGGCGCATTCAGTAGTGCCTCTGTCCGCGCTACGCCCTGCGGCGTTACAAAGAGCGACAAGCTGGCCACAACCAGCATCACCAGCAGCGCCGGTGCAAGGGTAAAGCGCGCCAACTTTGCGGGACCAACACCACAGGCACTGAGAATGACCATCTCACTCTCCACATATAGGCGGCCATAGGACATCAAAATGCCGATAAACAAGCCTAAGGGGAGAAGTAGTTCTAAAAATCCGGGGAGGCGATAAAACATAACCGGCAAAAGAATTTCTGCTGCAAGCTTTCCCGATGCCGCTTCTGCGAGATACTTCACAAAGCGGCCGGTAAGAATGATCGCCAATAAGACCGAACTCACCGCCAGGGTGTGCCCCAGGACGTCACTGGCCAGATAGCCGCGCAATCTCACCGGACAGCCCGTCCCGGCGAAAGAATAGAGTGTCTGGAGAGTTCAGTTTGCACGCTGTTCATCTTACACTAGCGCCTCTGATCTTTTAGAGAGAAATACCATGGCAGCACTTCGTTTTTCTACCAGCGATCCACAAAAAGTCTCGGGCAAGCGCACGGCATGTGCAATCCTGCCGGTTGGCAGCGCTCTCAAGCTTAACGATGCCGGCCGCGCCCTCGCGAAGGACAGTGCCGGTGTACTGGGAGCTGCGCTGAAGGCAGGCGAGTTTAACGGTGCCGTTGGTGAAACTCAGCTGTTGCACTGCCCGGGAATGGCCCAGCGGATTCTGCTCGTTGGCGTGGGCGATGGAAAACTGGGTAAAGACGACTATCTCAAGATGAGCCGATCCCTGGCTCGCGCCCTTCTCGCCAGCAAAGCGGGCGACGCACAGATGCATCTTGGGGCTTTGAAAGTCAATAATGGCGACTGGGATTGGCTTTGCCAACGCCTGGCAACGGATCTCGTGTATCACGGCTATCGCTACGCGCTAACGCTATCCAAGCCAAAAGAGGCGCCTACTCTCAACCGCTTTGCTCTGTTGTGCGCAGATAGTGCGCTAAGCCGCCGCGCAAAGTCCGCTCTCAAGCGTGGAGCTGACGCGGGCGCAGGTATCAATCTTGCGCGGGAGCTGGCCAATACTCCCGCAAACTACTGCACCCCTGAACACCTTGCCAAAGAGGCACGCAGATTAGCCCGAGGTCATGAAAAGGCCAGCTGCAAAGTGCTCAACGAGAAGGCTATGGCTGACCTGGGTATGCACTCCTTACTCTCCGTGACAGCAGGCACCGCAACCCCGGCCAAGCTCATCGTGATGGAATACAACGGCGGTAAACGCGGCGATGCTCCACACGTGTTAGTCGGTAAGGGAATCACCTTTGATAGTGGCGGCATCTCCCTAAAGCCTGGTGCCAAGATGGATGAGATGAAATTCGATATGGGCGGTGCTGCCAGTGTGCTGGGCACCATGCAGGCTGTAATGGCCATGGGACTGCCACTGAATATCGTGGCGATCATCGCAGCGGCAGAAAACATGCCCAGCGGGACTGCCACCAAGCCCGGCGACGTCGTCACATCAATGGCTGGAATAACCATCGAAATACTTAATACCGACGCCGAGGGTCGCTTGGTTCTCTGTGATGCGCTGACCTACGCGGAGCGTTTCAAGCCCGCAAGCGTCGTTGACATAGCCACACTCACCGGAGCCTGCGTCGTTGCTTTGGGAAGTCACGCCTCCGGCCTCTATGCGAACGACGAGAGTCTTGCTGCACAGTTACTGGATGCGGGTACCACCAGCCACGATCGCGCCTGGCGCATGCCACTTTGGGACGACTACCAGCGACAGCTCGACAGTAATTTTGCGGACATGGGCAACATTGGAGGCCCAGGGGGCGGAAGCGTCACTGCTGCATGCTTCCTGTCGCGCTTTGCCACCAAGTACCAGTGGGCACACCTGGACATTGCAGGATCGGCCTGGGACTCAGCGCCAAAAGGCGCTACGGGACGTCCCGTAGGCCTGCTCACGCAATACCTTTGTGACAGAGCGGCCGGCGGTTGACCCGCGTCGGCTTTTACATTGTTGAAAACACCGATGCCGACAGTCGGACGCGTTTGGCGCTTCGCCTGACGGAAAAGGCACATAAACAGGGGCATCGGATTTTTATCAACAGTGAAAACGAGGAACAGGCCAGGCAGCTCGATGAGCTGCTCTGGACGTTCCGTCCCGCGAGTTTTCTCCCCCATGCACTGAGCTGCGATGACGCCGAGGAGCAAATCTGCATAGGTTGGGGACAGGAGCCCAAAGGCCACGACGACCTGCTTATCAATCTGCAAAGCTCCGTACCAGAGTTTATTGGCAGGTTTCAGCGTGTGGCAGAGCTCGTCAATCAGGAGCCCGCCAGACTGGAAGCCCTGCGTCACTCCTGGAGACACTATCGCGAGCGAGGTTATGCATTGGAAGAACATCGGCTCCCCAGCGTATAATTCTCCACCGTTTTAAGATGTACCTGTATTTGCAAGTTCTCAAGCGCCCTCGACACGCCAACATACGCTCAAGCCGCAGCACCTCCTAGGTCTGCGCTTTAACCTCCTGTGAGACGAACACGTTAACTATGGACAAAACATTTCAACCCGCTGAACTGGAGCAACGCTGGTACAAGAGCTGGGAAGAAGCGGGCTACTTCGCCCCGCGAGGTGGCGACGAGCCCTACTCCATCATGATCCCTCCTCCCAACGTCACGGGCAGCCTGCACATGGGACATGGTTTTCAGGAAACCATCATTGATGCCCTCGTGCGCTATCACCGCATGGTTGGCTATGACACGCTCTGGCAGGTCGGAACAGACCACGCGGGCATTGCCACGCAAATGATAGTGGAGCGTCAGCTCGTAGCCGAAGGTAAAGACCGGCACGAAATGGGCAGAGACGCTTTCATAGAAAAAGTTTGGGACTGGAAAGCCAACTCCGGTGGCACTATCACACAGCAGCTTCGTCGTCTGGGCGCTTCTCCTGACTGGTCACGAGAACGTTTCACCATGGATGACGGCCTATCCGCTGCTGTGCAGGAGACATTTATACGCTTGTATCGCGAAGGCCTGATCTACCGCGGTCAACGTCTGGTTAACTGGGATCCGGCGCTGCACACAGCCATCTCGGATCTCGAGGTCGTTTCAGAAGAGGAACAGGGCAAACTTTGGCACTTCCGCTACCCCCTCGCTGATGGCTCAGGACACCTCACCGTCGCTACCACTCGTCCCGAAACAATGCTCGGCGATGCAGCGGTAGCCGTGCATCCGGACGACGAACGCTACAAGCACCTGGTCGGCAAAGAAATCGAACTACCACTGTGCGACCGCAATATTCCGATTATCGCAGACGATTATGTTGATCCGGAGTTTGGTACTGGCTGCGTGAAGATCACGCCCGCCCATGACTTTAATGACTACGAGGTTGGGCAGCGCCACGACTTGCCACTACTGAATATTTTTGATGATGACGCCGCCATCAATGAACACGCGCCCGAGTTTTATCGCGGCATGGATCGCTTCACTGCACGCGAAAAGATCGTGGATGATTTTCGCCACTTGGGCCTCCTGGACAAGATCGATGATCACGTTCTTAAAGTTCCCCGGGGCGATCGAAGCGGCGTCGTTGTCGAGCCCTACCTCACCCAGCAGTGGTACGTGGATGCAAAAGCTCTCGCCGGCCCCGCGATACATGCGGTCGAGAGCGGGCAGATTGAGTTTGTACCCAAGCAATGGGAGAACACCTACTTCGCGTGGATGCGCGACATTCAGGACTGGTGCATCAGTCGACAGCTTTGGTGGGGCCACCGCATTCCCGCCTGGTTCGATACCCAGGGCAACATTTACGTTGGGACTGATGAGGCAAGCGTTCGCGCAGAGCACGGGCTGGATGACTCATTACCCCTACATCAGGACGAGGATGTCCTGGATACCTGGTTCTCATCAGCCTTGTGGACTTTCAGCACTCTTGGCTGGCCCGAAGACACGGAAATGCTCCAGCGCTATCACCCCACAAGCGTTCTCGTAACGGGATTTGACATCATCTTTTTCTGGGTCGCGCGCATGATCATGATGACGCTGCATCTTCGTGGAGAGGTGCCTTTCAAACAAGTCTATGTGCACGGGCTGGTGCGCGATGCCGAAGGGCAGAAGATGTCCAAATCGAAGGGCAACGTCCTGGACCCTATCGATCTTATTGACGGCATCGATCTTAAGAGCTTGGTGGAGAAGCGCACCTCCGGTCTGATGCAACCCAAGAAGGCCGAGCAGATTCGCGAAGCGACAAACCGACAGTTTCCCGAAGGCATTAATGCCTACGGCACGGATGCACTGCGATTCACTTTTTATTCTCTGGCGGCTACCGGACGTGATATCAAGTTCGACATCGGCCGGATTGAAGGCTTTCGAAACTTCTGCAACAAAATATGGAATGCGGCGCGCTACGTGCTCATGAATTGCGAAGGTCAGGACTGCGGATTAGACCCGAGCTTGCCGGTAACACTGGGCACCTCGGAGCGCTGGATAGAAAGCGAACTGCAACGCGCTATTGCGCGATTTAGACAGTCCATCACCAGCTATCGCTTCGACCTCGCGTCGCAGGCGCTGTACGACTTTATATGGAATGAATACTGCGACTGGTATCTCGAATTGTCCAAAGTAGCCTTGCGTGACGAGAGTGATCCCGCCGCTGCCCGGGGCACACGCAGAACCTTGATCCGAACACTGGAACAAAGCCTCCGGGCACTGCACCCTTTGATGCCCTTCATCACCGAAGAGATTTGGCAAAGCGTAGCGCCTCTTGCCGGGGCAACGGGCGCATCTATCATGCTCCAGGAGTTTCCAAAAGACGACGCAAACCTTATTGACGAAAGCGCAAGCGCCGACATTAACTGGCTGAAAAGCTTCTCTTTGGCTGCTAGGACTATTCGAGGAGAGATGAATATCCCTCCCGGTAAACGGCTTCCCGTTCTATTGCGCGAAGGCGATTCAGAAGACCCCGCTCGCCTTGAGGCACTGGAGCCACAACTGAAACAGCTCGCGGGGCTTGCGACCATAGAATGGCTGGATGGCGAAGCACCTGCCAGTGCCACCGGCCTGTGTGGCACACTGGAGATCCTTGTGCCGATGGCTGATCTTATAGATCGCGACGCCGAACTGGCCCGCCTCGACAAAGCCATAGAAAAACTTCAGGGAGAGTTGAAACGCATAGAAGGAAAACTGAATAATGCAGGCTTCGTGGCAAAGGCACCCGCAGAGGTGGTCGCGAAAGAAAAAGAAAAGCTGCAGTCTCAGCAAGCATCGCTAGAAAAGCTGGTACAGCAACGAGAGCAGTTGGGTAACATTCCCACATAGACTGACCGGAGAGTCAGCTAAAAAAGTAATACCGGAGAAGCACGAATGAGCGAAAGAATTAACGGCACTGTTAAGTGGTTCAACAATGCCAAAGGATTTGGATTTATCACAGGCGAAAGTTTTGACGGCGATGTCTTTGTGCATTTTCGCTCGATTCAGGGAGATGGTTTTCGCACCCTGAACGAAGGCGAGGACGTTGAATTCACATTGACCGAAGGCCCCAAAGGTCTTCAGGCCGAAGACGTCGCCAAAATTTAGTTACTCGCCTCTCTGGGGCGACCACCTTCACTTTAAGGAGTCTCATGTCTATTCCAGGCAAAGTGCTGATCGCCCTGCTTTCAGCACTCGCGGTTTCAGCCATCGCAACAACATTCTACGAAAGCCACACCATCGGCAGTCTTTTTCCTGCTGCGGCGATCGCAGCAGTGCTGGCGGTAGTACTCAGTCACCGCGCACTACCCATGCCCGCCGGACTCAATAGCAATAGTCCCGCGGCAGAAAAACCGGCAAAGTCGACAAAGGCAAAAACCAACAAGAAACCTAAATCCGATAAGAAACCCGAAAAGAAAGCCAAGAAGGCCGTCGAGAGGTCGGTGGGCGAGGCTGAGAATGGCACGGTAAAGTGGTTCAATGGCACCAAAGGCTTCGGATTCATTATTCGCGACAACGGTGATGAAATCTTTGTTCATCACCGGTCCATAGTGGGAGAAGGTCGCCGAAGCCTCCGTGACGGTGCTGCGGTAAAATATCGCGTCGTAACGACTGACAAAGGTCCCCAAGCCGAAGAAGTTGAGGCTTTGGATTAGCCGTGGCAGCTCTTCAACAACACCGCTTTCGAGGCGTTGTACTTCCCACGTCCAGTCATCCGGAGATCCGACGCACAAAGCGTGAACAGGATGCCCCGTCTATCCACGGCAACAAACTCTGGAAGTCGAGTTGCTTGCTTATCGACTATCTCCACAAGAACCCTGACCCCGCCCCCAAGCGGGTACTGGATGTAGGCTGCGGCTGGGGCATTGGTGGCATTTGGTGTGCCAAAAAGTTTGGAGCTGCAGTGACTTCCGTCGATGCAGATCCCAACGTGTTTCCATTCCTGAACGTCACTGCTGAGCTAAACAAGGTCAGCACCGTGCCCCACGTTGCGCGCTTTGAAGCACTAAACGGTAAGTTTCTCGGTGGCTTTGACACCCTCATTGCTGCGGATATCTGCTTCTGGGATGAACTTGTCGGCCCCGTAAGTAACCTCGTCAATCGGGCCATCAAAGCCGGTGTAAAGCGCATCATCATCGCCGATCCCGAGCGCCCCACTTTTCATGAGATGGCTGCTCGCTGTGTGGATCGACATGGCGGTGAACTATTGGAGTGGAACACCAAGGGCACTCTCGCTGCCCGCGGTGCGCTTCTCGTGATCAACAACTATTAGAGAAGCACTCTGGGCTTTAGTGTGCATCAGCAGCGATGCGCACTGGATGCCCCTCTTGCTCTTTAATGAGTTCTAAGCAGTCCTAAATTAGCGCACAAACATCTTATAGCTTACGCTAAGGTCGTCGGCGGAAACTACTCGGCCGTCCTTCAATACCGGTCTGTAGCGGGTCGCAGCGATGCGTCGCTGAAGCCTGACGGCTGAGCGTTGCCAGCGCTTATCGGCCATAGAGACATCTGCAAAGGCCCGACCATCCTCCCGCACGCTTAGTCGTACCTCAATGGGACCCTCGCTCCGCTGCGAACCCGGCGGCAAGAAGACGCCGTTGTCCGGCAGAGGCACAGGCGCGGAGAACCACTGCTCAGCCACTGCTTGCATGCCCCCACTGTGAAGCTCACTCCAGATGCGCTCATACAGATCGCGAGCTTCTCTGGACGATCCATGCCATTGAAGCCAATCTGCCAAGGCAAGCAGGGCCTGTGCACGCAAACGATGTTCGTCGCCGGGAATCACCGCTAACAAGTCCGTTAAAAGCGTTCTGCCCGCGCCTCGCAGCGAGCGCTGTAGATTCTCCAAACGCTCCTGCTGCAGATTAAAGTTTCGTGGATCTTCAGAACCAGGAAATCCGTTTGATCGCTCACGGAAAACAGGTTGCGGCTGAATCAGGTCCTCAATCAGATACAGAGTTTTTACCTGACTGAAGGTCGCATCCGCGAGGAGCCTAAAATCCACACCTCCAACTTGAGAGACCAAGGTTTCAAGGGTGTCTTCGTGCAGGGCGTGTAAACGGAGCAAACGTTGCATTGGATCTCTGTCCAGTCGCAATCTGAGCGCCTCCCGCTGCCAGCGGAGGTACTCCAGTGTCGCGCTCCAGCGCAAACCGTCCCAGGGCGGCTGCCCTGAACCATAAAGCCGGAAAAAATAATCGTAGCGTTCATCAAGGGTTTCGAAGTCTCCTTCTCGGCGCAAGCTCTCCAACATTGCCCAAATCAGGGGGCGCTGCGCTGTGCTATAGAGCCCCTCATTCACACGAATCAAGTGCAGCGCCCTCGCTCGGCTGCGTCTGGCAAGCTCCACAGCACCCGCGGCATCCTGAGCACGCGCAAGCTCATCGAGGGTTTCTGCGAGACTCATGGCATAGGGCCCGTCTCGATACTCCTGTTCGACAAGTCGCTCACTGAGCGCTCGAATCAGCTCCTGGGCTTCAGCGCTTTCGAGTGGCTGTATCGCCAAGCTGGCTTCTGAAGGCGCCTCCTGGGGCCAAAATTGCCCTTCCTGTACGAAATACTTTCCGTATGGCTCGCCGGCTCCCCACACCGAGGCGGAGATGAGTAAAAGCTGGGCAAGGACGACTGACGGTAATAGACGCATAGAGTGGATATAATGACGGAACTTTATGCCCGACACACCTTTTGAAACCTCATGAGCAAAAAACAACGCCGGGAAATCCCTCGCTTCGCACACCCGATAATCGAAACCCACTGCCATCTTGACTACCTTGAAGCTGATGCCCTGGCCGATGAGCTGCAAAGCGCCCGGGACGTAGGCGTGGAAAGAATCATCACCATTGCTGTCAGTCCCGATAATCTCGATACAGTGAGGGCTATCGCTCAGCGCGAAGATCGTGTGTTCTGTACTCAGGGAGTGCACCCCCACGAAGCGGAAGCCTACTCCGTCGAGGTTGGCAACCGTATTCGTGACTTCGCTTCCAGCACAAAGGTTGTCGCCATCGGCGAGATTGGCCTGGATTATTACTACGATCACGCGGATCGCGCGGTTCAGCGTCGAGTGTTCGCGGATCAGCTGGCTATTGCCGCAGACTGCGATTTACCCGTTGTTATTCACAGCCGTGACGCAGATGACGATATGCAGTCGATATTGGCTGAGCACCTGGAAAGCCTCCCCAAGCGCGGCGTCATCCACAGTTTTAGCTCGGGACTTTCCCTCGCTGAATTCGCTCTGGATGCAAACTTTATGCTTGGCTTTAATGGCATGGTCACCTTTAATCGAGCTGACAACGTCAGGGAAGCTGTAGCGATAACTCCCGTGAAGCAACTCCTGCTTGAGACCGATGCGCCCTACCTCACTCCGGTTCCCTACCGGGGACGGAGTAATGGCCCGCGCTATATACCTTTTGTCGCCGAGAAGGTGGCTGAGATCAAAGATCTTCCCATCGACGATTTATTGAGGCAGTGCTACGTCAACAGCGAACGTCTGTTTTTCTCAAGGTCAGCAGAGGCGATCGCCTAATGAGTTATGCCATTGGGCAGCGTTGGCTGAGTCACGCAGATAGCGAACTTGGACTCGGTATCATTGTCGAACTGGACGGAAGACGCGTGAGCGTCCACTTTCCCGCGGTCGAGGAAGAGCGCACCTACGCTACAGAAAATGCGCCGCTAACCCGGGTAAGGCTTCGCGAAGGAGACGCATTGCAGACGCGAGATGGTCGCAAACTGCAGGTGCTCGCCGTACACGAAGAGCAGAATCTCCTCATTTACGAGGTTGCCGGCGAGGGCCAGCGGGAATTGCTGGCCGAGCTTGATATGGATGATCACATCGATCTCGCAACCCCCCGGCAGCGTCTATTAGCCAGCCAATATGATAGCCATGCGGCATTCGCTCTGCGCATGGCCACCTGCGAGCACATTCACAGACTCCAGCAGAGCGGCCTCCGTGGACTGCTGGGAACACGCACCGCCCTACTGCCGCACCAGCTGTACGTCGCCAATGAAGTTGGAAAACGTCATGCGCCAAGGGTGCTTCTGGCAGATGAAGTTGGCTTGGGCAAAACCATAGAAGCCGGCATGATCCTTCATCGACAGCTGCTCAGTGGTGACAGCCGTCGAGTGCTTATCATGGTTCCCGAGTCACTGCAGTTCCAGTGGCTGGTAGAAATGCGTCGGCGATTTAACCTGAACTTTGCGTTGTTCGATGAGTCCCGTCTCATCGAGGCCGACGAAGGCTTAAATCCCTTCGATGAGGAGCAGCTGGTCCTGTGTTCTACAACGCTGTTCCTGGACGCCAATGCGAGAGCTCTGGCACTCGACGCTGAGTGGGACATGCTCATCGTTGATGAGGTACATCGATTAGCCTGGAGTGCTGAGTCTGTCAGCGAGGAATTCGCGTTTCTCCAGAGCATGGCCGCCCAGGTTCCCGGTTTGCTGCTACTCACCGCCACGCCGGAGCAAGTGGGTCAGGAGGCGCACTTTGCGCGCCTGGCGCTATTGGATCCCGAGCGCTTTCACGACTACTCAAGCTTTGCAGACGAGGAATCGCAGTACAAACGTTGGAGCTTGATAATCGATGCACTGGATCGCGGCGAGCTCGCAGAGGGATTGCCGTCAGACATTGATCCCAGTGCGTCACCGGAACGGCAGATAGCGGCGCTTCTGGATCGCTATGGAACAGGTCGAGTGCTGTTTCGCAACGCGCGAGCGAGTGTTGGTGGCTTCCCGAACCGAGAAATGCTCCCGCACCCGCTTCCCGCCAATGACAACCCGGTGTATAAAAATCTCTATCCGGACTTGCACATCGATACAGAGCAGTGGCTGCAGGAAGATCCACGGGTAGCCTGGCTGGTAAGCCAGCTTAAGTCACTGCGGCCAGAGAAGGTTCTGGTCATTTGCGCCAAAGCAGAAACCGCACTGGCCCTGGAGAGTTATCTGCAACTGCGAGCGGGCATTCGCTCGGCAGCCTTCCATGAGCAGTTAAGCCTCGTGGAGCGGGACCGTGCGGCAGCCTACTTCGCCGAGCAGGAGCAGGGAGCTCAGGCACTGATCTGTTCGGAGATCGGCGGTGAGGGACGCAACTTTCAGTTCGCTCAACACCTCATCCTCTTTGATCTCCCGGAGCATCCGGACCAGCTGGAACAACGCATAGGACGTCTTGACCGCATCGGCCAAAGAGATCGTATTTTTATTCATGTCCCCTATATTGAGGGCAGCGCTCAGGAAACACTGATGCGCTGGTACCACGAGGGTATCGACTTATTCAGAGCGAGCTGCTCTGCCGGCGACATGATTCTGAATGAGTTCAGGACCGCGCTCGACGAGCAACTTATCCATCAAAGCGCGGGTTTTGACGCGCTGTTGGCAGAGACCGCACTGTTCACAACGCGCACGCGTAAAGAACTCAGCGAAGGACGAGACAAACTACTGGAACGCAGCTCCTGCAATGCGGAGGAAGGCACAGCGCTGAGCACAGCAATTAGCGACATTGAAGACCCGGAGATATTGAGCACCTATCTCGAACAACTCTGTGATGTTACCGGCGTGGAACATGAAGAGCACAGTGAGAACAGCAGCATCCTTCGTCGCGGCGAACAGGAGTCCCTGGAGGTTTTTCCGGAGGTTCCCGAAGATGGATGCACGGTCACTGTCTCTCGGGACCAGGCCCTGCAGCGCGAGGACTGGATTTTCCTGGGCTGGGAGCACCCCTGGATAGAGAGTGCCATGAGCACTGTCCTCGGGAGCGCTCTGGGGCAGGCAAGCGTCGGCGCCATGACCCTCAAAGGTGTTCCCGGTGGATCGCGTCTCTACGAGCTACTGTTCACCGTATCGCTCAGCGCCCCCAGGTCGCTGGGTTTGCATCGTTATCTACCACTGGCACCCAAGCGACTGCTGTTAGATGCCAATGGACGAGACCTGAGTCAGCTGTTAACGCACGAGCGCCTGAATGCGCGCGTGGAAAAATTACCACGAGGGACAGTAAGTAAAGTCGTGAAACAACTTCGGGAAGAAATCGAAACACGTATCGACGATGCCGAACAGCGTTTTGCGAGTGAGCTGGAGTCCCGTCAGGCAGAGGCATCCGCGCAGTACAGTGAGCAACTTGAAGACGAAATCGCCCGCCTCAGCTCCCTGCGAAAGGTAAACCCGGCTATTCGCGAAGAAGAGATCGAGAACCTGCGTGATCGCCTGGCAGCTGGCTTAGCTTCCCTGGGTACAGCTCGAGCGACGCTACAGGGCGTGCGCTTGGTGATTACGCAGTAAGGCGCGTCTGCGCGCCGATTTTCCTAGGAAGAAACGTCCTGCCCACCATCAAGGACGAGTACGTGGCCCGTGACAAACGCGGCCGCCCGGGAGCAGAGATAAATAGCAGATCCCGCCGCGTCTTCCGGCGTACCAATCCGGCGCCGGGGGATCGCCTTACTGAACTCCGCTTCGTGCTCCAACATATGCGCCGTCATCTTGCTCGGAAAAAATCCGGGGGCGATGGCGTTTACGTTGACATTGCCAGGCGCCAGATCGATCGCAAGCTGCCGCGTGAGATGGTGAACCGCCGCCTTGCTCGCCGCATAGGAATAGTTCTGGAGAGCCGCATAGGAGAGTCCGTTGATGGACCCGATGTTAATCACTCGTGATGGATCCTCGTCGCTGGCGGCAGCGCGCAAAGGCATCAGCAGTGCCTGAGTGAGAAAGAACACTGACTTGACGTTGAGATCCATGACTTTATCCCAGCCACTTTCGGGAAACTCATCCCCTGGAGCTCCCCAGGAGGCACCCGCGTTATTAACCAGAATATCGATTTTGGGCTCTCGGGCGAGCAATTCGTCCGCAAAGGCCTTAACACCATCGGAGTCTGCCAGATTACCCGCTATCGCGATGCACTCACCCAAGGCCGAGAGTTCCTCGGCCGTTGCCTGTAGCTCCTCTGCGCGGCGCGCTGTGATGTAGGTTTTTACACCGTTCTCCACCAGACCCTGAGCGATCATGGCACCGATGCCCCGAGACCCACCCGTGACGACTGCCACCTTTCCCTGAAGATTAAAGAGATCTTTCATTGCCGAGGAGTTCCTGTGCTTGCGGTTGCGGTTGCTCTGGTTGAACTTCTTCAACGGTACTCACTGTTACCTTAATGTTTAGTCGCAGGTGCATGGTACAGCGCGTGAATCAACTGTTCCCGCGTATCTGCGGGATCGATCACCGCATCGATTTCCAGATGCGCGGCGGCTTCGAGAGCTTTTCCTTTATCGTAGAGCTGGCCCAATAACTTGTCGAACAATTGTTGACGCTCTTCACCGTCGCTCACAGCTTCCAGTTCCTTGCGGAAGCCCAGCCGCACGGCGCCCTCCAGACCCATTCCGCCAAACTCCCCAGTGGGCCAAGCGGCTGCAAAATCGGGGACGGCAAAGCTACCTCCCACCAGGGCCATAGCCCCCAGGCCGTAGGCTTTGCGCAGAAAGACCGCGAGAATCGGTACACGCATGGAAGCCGCACTTTCGAACAAGGCAGACATGCGATGCACCGCCGCGGCGGATTCGCTGTCGGGACCCACCATAAAACCCGGTGTATCAACCAGTGACACCACGGGAATACCTGTACGATTGCAAAGATTCAGAAATCGCGATGCCTTGTCCGATGCCTCGCTGTCTACGGCGCCACCCAACTGCTGGCAATCACTGGCCAGGACACCCACGGCGCGGCCCCCAAGCCTTGCAAAACCAGTGATAACGCTGCGGCCGAATACGCGTCGTAACTCGGTAAAACTTTCAAGATCAAACAAACGCTCGATAATATCTCTTACCGGATAACCCCAGCGACGATCTTCGGGCAATGCATCACGTAAAGGCCTCTGATCCTGGGCATTACCCGGCGGAACGTCGCCCTGGAAATACCACAGAAGGCGTTTCGCCATAGCGGTCGCATCGGCTTCATTCTCCACAAGCACGTCGATGACCCCGTTTCGCCACTGTGTGTCTGCAGGACCAATCTCGTCGGGACGAAAACTGCCCAGACCGCCGCCCTCTATCATTGCGGGACCCGCCATACCAATGCTCGAGGCTTTAGTCGCAATGCGGATATCGCCCGCACCAAATAATGCGGCGTTGCCTGCAAAGCAGTATCCGTTATTCACCACAATGCGCGGCATGCCGGTGTTCAGAGAGGCCCAGCGAGCAAAGGTGTCCACATTCAATCCCGCAATCTGTGTGGTCACATCCGTATCGCCGGGTCGGCCTCCACCACCCTCGGTATACATAATCACAGGCAATCGCTGGCGCGAGGCAATGGACAAAAGCCGATCTATCTTTGCGTGATGGAAAAAGCCCTGAGTTCCCGCAAGCACACTGTAGTCGTAAACAATCAGAGCAGTGCGGGCCTCCCCGCTGGCAAAATGTTCGCTGTTAACGTCGCCAATCCCGGTAATCACTCCGTCGCCGGGGGTTTCCTGTTGCAACTCCACATAGTCTCGACGTTGGCGCTGCGCTGCCACCGCCAAAGCGCCGTATTCCACAAAGGATCCTGAGCCGAGTAAGTCTTCGAGATTTTCTCGCGCCGTACGAAAGCCCTTCTTCCGCCGCCGCTCTACGGCGTCAGGGCGCGCCGCATCACTGCCGCGAGCGACACGCTCACGAAGCTCTCGTAACGAGGAGCGTTCTTTAGAAGTCACAAGGCTAGATCTTGGCGATTAGACATTTGCAGATAAGCCCGGGTATACAAAGCGCTCAACACCGTTATCGGCCCTTAAAGGACGGTGGACGCTTTTCGAAAAACGCCATCACGCCTTCCATGGAATCCTCACTAGAAATGCAGATATTCTGCATAGCGGCCTCTTGAGAAATCATGTCGCCAAAGTTCAGCTCGGAAGCCATGGCAACAGCCTTCTTACTAAACTGCATCGCGAGGGGTGCCTTGCTGGAAAGCTCCGCGGCCCACTCAAGGCTTAGCTGCGTCTCCTCGCCCTCTTCTACAACGCGATTACAAAGGCCCCACTCAAGGCATTGCTCTGCGTAAATCCGATCTCCGCCAACAATCACTTCAAGGGCGCGCTTGCGACCCAGTGCACGTAACAGCTGCCAGGTTGCCCCACCGTCAGGAATGAGGCCAATCGCCGCGAATGCTTGATAGAGGTAGCTGCCCTTGGCCATCACCACGAGGTCGCAGGCCATCATGTAAGCGCTGCCAATACCCGCAGCAGGTCCGCTTACTTCTGCAATCCAGAGCTTGGGTGATTCGGTGATACCAAGAATGCTCGGCTTGTATTCAGTCTTAAGCATGTGCTCCGTGGCCGTTCCACGGTCTCCCGGGTCGCCGTCAAAGTCATCCTCTAAGTCAGCCCCTGCACTAAAAGCTCTTCCTGCACCGGCAAGTACGATGACTCTCAAGGCCGGATCGGCATTCAGCGCATTCACGGCGGCCAACATATCTCTGCGCAGCGCGGCAGAAAACGTATTTAGCTTCTCGGGCCTATTCATCACCAATCTGGCAACAGGTCCGTGTCTTTCGACCAAAACGGTTTCGTAAGCCTGTTCGCTCATAAACGTATCCTTTTTTGTTCTGCTATCTTTCTGAAAACCGCGTTAGGGCGACTCATCAGTTAATGGCGCCGGCATCGCGCAATTCGACAATCTCTTGCTCTGCAAACCCCATTGCCCCCAGTACCGACTGGGTGTCCGCACCGTTGGCATGGGCACTGTGGGCCACCTTGGCTACGGTGCGAGAAAAACGTGGCGCGGGTGCAGGCTGTACAACCCCATCTAGTTCAATATAGCTGTCTCGCGCGACCGCCGCTTGATGCTGAGCAGCTTCGGTAAAACGCAGCACTGGCGCAAAACAAACGTCTGTGCCTTCCATCAAGGCACACCATTCATCACGGGTTTTTTGACGTATAACTTCGCCCAGTGCCCGCTTTTGATCGGGCCATCGCTCAGGGTTGTTCTGCTCTCCGAAATCTTGTTCTGATAACTCGGCCTTCTCGATCAGCAGCGCGTAAAACTGAGGCTCGATTGAACCGATCGATACATACTCGCCATCTGAGCACTCGTAGGTATTGTAAAAATGCGTGCCGCCATCAAGCATATTTGCCTCTCTCTCCTCGGCGTTCCAGGCGCCGGCGGCGTGAAAGGTATGGAACATCCACATAAGCTGCGCAGCGCCATCCACCATAGCCACATCAATGACTTGCCCCTGACCGGAGCTTGCTGTTTCGAGAAGTGCCGCCAACACACCGTTCACCAGCAGCATGCCACCGCCACCCATATCCCCCACAAGATTCAGTGGTGGCATGGGGCGACCCGCACCTTCACCGTTCGCATACAAGGCCCCCGTGAGGGCAATGTAGTTTATGTCGTGACCAGCAGCAGTTGCCAAAGGTCCCTCCTGCCCCCAGCCCGTCATGCGCGCAAATATGAGCTTGGGATTCCGCGCAAGACAGTCCTCAGGCCCAATGCCCAACTTTTCGCACACACCAGGACGAAAGGGATCGATAATCACATCGGCGTTTTCCACCATGCGCAGCAGAGCTTCGACGCCCTCTGCCGACTTGAGGTTCAGGACGACGGATTTTTTACCTCTACCGCTGACGCTTTCCAGTGGGGAAGGCGCATCGGCAGCGGCCCTATCTACCCGAATGACCTCAGCACCCAAATCAGCGAGCATCATGCCACCCATCGGTGCGGGGCCAATGCCTGCCAGTTCAATGACGGTATACCCGTTAAGCGGTCCCATTCGCGCTGTCCCCCAGTCTAAAAGTTACGTGTGTTGAAGGGCTGATATTTGTCGCCCAAACAGTCTCTACTCACAATGATCTTCATCACCTCCGAGCTGCCCGCATACACGGTGGCAATTTTTGCGTCGGTGAACTGTCGACTGATGGGGTACTCGTCCATGTACCCCGCTCCTCCATGCAGCTGAACGCCTACATCTGCCACCTTGACCTGAAGCTCGCTGGTGACCAGCTTGGCCTTAGCAGCATCCACGGCCGTCAGCTCTCCAGCATTGAACGCCGCGACACATTGATCAACGTAGTTCTGAGCTATATCCAGGTCTGTCCGCAGCTCTGCGAGCTTAAACTGCGTGTTTTGAAAGGCTGCGAGCGGCTTGCCAAAGGCTTTGCGCTCCTTGACGTAATCGCAGGTAAGATCCCAGGACAACTGCGCGGCGGCCAGATAACCGCAGGCACCAATCAGGCGCTCCTCGGCCAGACCTTCCATGAGGTATATAAATCCTTTGTGGGGCTCTCCCAGTACATTCGCCTTGGGCACCTTCACGTCGTTGAAAAACAGTTCCGCCGTATCCTGGGCTTTCATCCCCATTTTCTCGAGGTTTCGGCCCCGTTCAAAACCTTCCATGCCACGCTCCACAATAAATAGCGTCATGGCGTGAGGATTGTTCTCCGGATCTGTTTTTGCAGCGACAATAACAACATCCGCGTTAATGCCGTTTGAAATATAGGTTTTCGAGCCCTTGAGCACCCAATGGTTCTCTTCTTCCACAGCGGTGCTGCGCATACCGGCGAGATCACTTCCCGCATCCGGCTCGGTCATGGCGATAGCCAGTATTTTCTCGCCACTGGCACAGGGGGGTAAAAAACGCTGGCACTGCTCCTCGGTACCAAACCGCGTAAAGTACGGCCCGACCAAACGGCTGTGGAGCGTGCTGTACCAGTCGCCCACTCGCGCATAGGCAGTTTCTTCGATAATCACCTGCTCAAAACGAAAGTCAGCATCTCCCATACCACCGTATTTCTCGTCCGGCCAAACCATGAGGAAACCCCGCTCCCCCGCCTTACGAAAGGCTTCCCGATCGACAATACCTGCCTCTCGCCAAGCTTCCATATGTGGCACAATCTCGGTGCTGAGGAATTTACGATAAGCATCGCGGAACATGACCTGCTCTTCGGTAAACGCGCGTGGCAACATTGGATTTTCCTTTGCTTTCCATTCCATAAATACAGCGCAGCAGTATGGTTTTCACGTCAAAGGGCAACAATGACTGTCATTAACAGAGAAATTGACCCCAGATGACAGCGCTAGGCGGACAGTTACACAGAGCACCCTGGGCAGCGATATGAGCGCCGCAAACAACAAGGTTTCTGTATCTGTTCACTTTGCCCGAGCGATCCTGAAACATTGCCTGGACGCCGGCATCGACACCCAGTCTCTCCTGCGCCGCCAGCGCATACCTCCGCGCCTGCTACTCGAACCCCAGGCGCGGATAAGTGTCCAGCAACTCGCCGATCTACAGACCAGTGCCATGCAGGCGCTGGGTGACGAGAGTCTGGGTTACGCCGATCAGTCAGTTCCCCTGGGCACCTGGGACATGATGTGTCACGCCGTTATCACCACCCAAACGCTGGGACAGGCGCTGCACCGTTACTGCCGTTTTTTTGAAATCATGGGCGGCGGTATGCCGGTCAAGCTAGTCATCGATGAAGACGCTAGCCGTATTGAGCTTGCGCCCTCCGCCAGTGCCCACGGTGCGTACTTTTCAGAACTCTGTCTTCTCAATACTCATCGCTTCGCTTGCTGGCTCGTGCAGGAAGAACTGCCCCTGCGGGAGGTCCACTTTCAACACCCCCCCAGCACACGAGCCTTCGATTACCGCTTAATGTTCATGGGTAACCCCGTGAGCTTTGAGCAAGCAGACACCAGTCTTATCTTTGGCACCTCACTCCTCGACAAGCCTGTGATGCAAACGCCGGAATCCCTGCGCCGTTATCTCAGGCACCCGGTGTTGACTATGCTCACCACTAGTTACGACTTTAGTTGGACCGCCCGGGTCAGAGCTCAGCTTCGTCAGAATCTCTTGTTTATGCCCGAACTTCCAGACGTGGCCGCCTCTCTGGATTTACACCCCCAAACCCTGCGGCGACGCTTGGCGGCCGAAGGCAATACATTTAAGCAAATCAAAAGTGATATTCGTCGTGATACTGCGCTACATTTCTTGGGTAAACGCGCTTTAAGTGTCGAAGAGGTCGCGCACCGTGCAGGGTTCTCCGAAGCCAGCGCTTTTATCCGTGCATTCAAGGGCTGGACCGGACTCACACCCTATGCTTATAGAAAAGGGCTATAACGGGACTGTAACAGGGCTTTAGTAACTCTCATCCAAGCTACCCGTGAAATGATCGTTTACAGGAACAGAACACATCATGCCATCAGCTTTTAGCACTCTGCTTCGTTGGATCTCTCGCAGCTATGCAGTCTATCTCTTACTGTGCCTTCTTGTGGTCATGCCCGCGCTCAACATTCTGGCGCCTCGCTTGGTCAATGATGCACTCAACAGGGAGTTACGCAGTGAGCTGCTGCTATTCAATCCCTTTACGCTGACCCTCGAAGCCCGGGGCGTCACGCTGACTGAGAGTGACGGTCACATCCCCCTGGGCTTTGATAAGCTGCAGATTAATCTATCGCTAGAGAGCATCTGGTATCCCGGCGTTGTGCTTGACGCTTTTTCCGTCGAGGAACTGGATATACACGTGTTGCGTCACGCGACGGGCGAGTTTCATTTTGCCGATCTCATGGATGACAACGACACGCCTGAGACCGAAACGGAACTTCCCGGAGTCACGATCCACGACCTCCTGATAGAAGCGCACACCGTGCGCTTTACGGATAAAACAAAACAGGTTCCCTACACAACGGTTCAGCGCGACTTCCGTGTGCGCACCCAAAACCTCACAACTGTGCCTGACCGTCAGAGCGATGGAGAGCTGGTGCTCACCAGTGATGGCGGTGGACTCCTGCGGTGGAGCGGTGAGATGCAGGTTGCGGCAGGCAACAGTTATGGGCGCATCACCCTGGAAGACATTGACCTTACCCACCTCTGGCGTTACGAGGCCGACACTCTGCCGTTTATCGTAAACAGTGCGAAATTCAACGCGGTTTTGAACTACCGCGTGGATTGGAGCGGGGCTCTTGAGGCCACCTTGAGCGACAGCGAGGTACAGCTTCGCGACACTGACATCAGCCCTGCGGATCCTCTCGGTATTCCAGATACTGCGCTAAAGCTGGGTGAAGTCGCTGTCACCGGAATCGGCCTCGACTTAGCCGCTCAATCAGTAGATGTCACAGCGATTACCGTAGATGGCTTGGACATCAGCGGTTATGACGTCGAGGGCGAACCCAGCCTCCTGCCTATGCTCACTCTGGATAGTGGCGAGGACAGCAGCGATGCGGTGACAAACGAAACGGCAGCGGCCGATGACACTGCAGCACCATGGACCGTCCGCCTTGCCTCTTTTGATCTGCAAAACAGTGGCCTCACATGGCGAACCGATTACCTCGCCCCGGAGGCACTTCGCGTGGAGCCGCTAACGGTGGGGGTAAAAGATATCCACTGGCCTGCGAAAGCGGGATCTGCCTACGAGGTCGCGCTGACGATCAATGACGATACAGCCTTTGATGCGGCGGGGAGTATCAACATTGGCAGCGGCGATGGTAACGCCAAGATTGCGCTCTCCGCCTGGCCCCTCCCCTGGCTAAACCCATTGGTGAACGAACAGGCGCGGGCTCATATTGGTCGTGGAGACTTTTCGCTGCAATCAACCGCCGACATCCAGGCCTTTGCACCGACGAGTATTCTTGCAGCGCTGCAAATCGCAGACTACAGCACCGTCCTTGACGAAACCGGTGAGGAAGCCTTCACCTTTGAGTCGCTAAAATTAGACGGTATTAGCGCCGATGTGAGCGAACAGTCTCTGGTGGTAGAAAGTTTTACTCTGCAGCGTCCGGCAGGCTCACTCCACATCCGAGAGGATGGCATCATCAACGTGAATGGCATCGTACGAAATGCTCCCGAGGCCGAAGCAGATCTCAACGAGCAAGAACCTGGAGAAGAGGAATCCCCCTGGCGAGTGCAGCTTGCCAACATCCACCTTCGCGACGGACGTCTGGACTTTGCCGATGCGTCCCTGCCTCTCCCGTTTAAAACACTCATCGATGGTATTGAAGCTGATATCAAGGACGTTGATACCGCCTCCGAAAAGCCACTCAACTTGGAGTTTAAAGGCGCGGTAGACGGCTATGCTCCCGTGGTCATTCTTGGCAGTGGAAAGCCCTTTGCCGAGCGTCGGGACGGTGAACTGCGATTTACATTTAGAGGCATGGATATAGCCACCATGTCACCCTACGCGGGCACTTATGCGGGCTATTCACTTGACAGTGGCACCCTGAGTCTTGACCTTCGCTACGCCCTTGACGGCCAGACCCTCGACGGCGACAACCGCATTGTTATTTCTCAAATGGAGCTCGGCGAACCGGTAGAGAGTGAGCTTGCCATAGACGCCCCCCTCAAACTCGGCATTGCCTTGCTCACAGATCGTGACGGAGTCATCGATCTGTCAGTGCCTATCAGCGGCGATGTGGATTCTCCGGACTTTTCTTTGGGCCCGATCATCGGCCGCGCCATAAGCAATGTTATTATCAGCGCGGTAACCGCCCCCTTTAGCCTGCTTGCAGGTCTCGTGGGGAGCGATGACGATCTTGAAAACGTCGCCTTCATGCCTGGCAGTAGCGTGCTGGATCCAGACGCAGGGCGAGCAGCCGAAGCATTGGGCAAAGCCTTAACCGAACGACCTCAACTCAACTTGCGCATCGCTGGCGGCGTGAACCCTGCAGACGACAGCATGGCCCTTAAAGAGCAGCTGCTGCGAGCATCGCTCTTGGCGGAGGGCATTGATGCAGCAATGATCGATGCACAGACTGAGGCGTTTCTGAGAACGCTGGAAGTGCGTTATCAGGCATTACCCCTATCTCAGGAAAGCGAAGACGCAGACAGCGCCGAGGAGTCTCCAGTGGAGCCCGAGGCTATGTGGCTAGCCCTGATAGATCATACGACCCTGCCCACGGGAGTTTTGCAGGATTTGGGCACCGCCCGCGCCGCAACAGCGAAACGCGAACTGGTGACCATCGGCGGCATTGATCCCGAACGTATCGCAATCAGCTTTGACGCCGAACTTGTCAGTAGCGGCGTGCAAATGATCGTGGACAGCCAGGCCTTAACCAGCATCGGCGAGAGCTAAAGAGTCCTGCAGCGCACGTTTTACAAACTTGCCGTTGGCATTGCGTGGCAGCGGCTCGTCAAGCAGCCAGATGTAACGCGGCACTTTGAAGGGCGCAACAATTGCTTTGCAATGCTCGCGCAGAGCTGCCGCTTCAAGTTGCTCACCGGGTTTCACATAAATAGCGGCGCCAACCTCTTCACCCAAACGCTCGTCAGGCACTGAGAACGCCACACACTCTGCCACGGCATCGTGGCTAAACAAGGCATTCTCAACCTCAGCGCAGTAAACGTTTTCACCGCCACGCAGCACCATATCCTTGGCCCGGTCCACCAGGTAAATAAAGCCGTCATCGTCGATGTACGCTATATCCCCCGTGCGAAACCAACCATCAACAATACTTTCTGCCGTAGCTTCAGGTCTGTTCAAGTAGCCCTTTATCACTGGGGCACCGCGCACCACTAGCTCACCGATTTCATTGGCAGGCAAGTCATTACCATCGACATCGATGCATTTTGCTTCGAAGGTTGGCATTGCCGGGCCAACGCTGGTGGGCCGGTCCAGAAAAAACTCCAGTGCCAGCGCTGCAATAATTCCCGAGGTTTCGGTCAAGCCATATCCCGTATTAGGACGGGTACCCGGCATCGCAGTGGGCACTTTGCCGACCAGGTCCGGCTGCATTGCAGCTCCGCCACCGCCAATGGTCTTGAGGGAGGAAACGTCACGCTCGGCAAAATCCGGATGGATAATGAGTTCTCGAGTCATCATGGGCACGGCGCTGAACGCAGAGATTTTCTCTTTCTCGATCAAACGCAGAGCCTCGCCCGCATCCCACTTGTACATGTGCACCAGGCAGCCGCCAACCAGCGTGGTGACCTGCGCCACGCAGTTGTTCGCGGTCACGTGGAACAGCGGCGTCGCAAGCAGAGCCCTGATGGGCGCATCGCTACCGGGAGCCGCTGGCTCCTCTCCTGCCGCATAGGCCAGCGCTCGAGGCTGTACTGAATTAATAAAGGCAACATTCATCACATTGTTCACACAACTGCGATGCGTCAGCTGAGCACCCTTGGGACGCCCCGTGGTGCCTGAGGTGTAAAAAATACAGGCGTCCGAGTCTGTATCGATCTGCACGTCCGGCAGCGCGCCCTCGCCCGCCGCCAAAGACTCCCAGGTTTTCGACCAATCCGGCGCATCGCCTTTAGGCCGCACCGCGATGGTCTGAAGGTCCATGAATTTTTCGCGAATCTCACTGAAACGCTGCAGCCGTTCTTCGTCAGCGATGAGCACCTTGGGGTCGGAGTCCTGCAGTGCGTATTCCATTTCATGGGGCACCCACCAGGCATTCATGCCCACGGCAACCGCACCCATAGTGGTGATTGCCCAGTAAGCCAGCATCCACTCGGGGTAATTGCGCATGGCAATTGCGACACGATCTCCGGGCTCTACACCCATTCCAGCGAGCGCGTTCGCAATAGCCGCAACGCGCCGATGCGCCTCGGTGTAACTGATACGCTCATCCTGATAGATCAGATAGTCGTTATCGCCGTGGCCCGCTGACGCCAACCAAAGATCGCGCAGGGAGTTTGGCGCATGCACATAACTAAGGATGTCAACGCCATGGACTTCCGCGCGCTGAACCTCAAACATTTGACCGGGAGAAGTAAACTCACCCCAAGCTCTCTTTAGCTCTGCGTACATGTGCTTATTCCTGTTTATTGTAATTTGACGATCAGGCGCTGCTACCGGCACCCGCATTCGGCCCGAGAGAATAGCGGCACGGCGGCACAGTGACAACTTTTCAGGCACTATCGCCAGCCACAAATTCCATGGCGTCTCAGGCATGAATTGCGTGCGAGGCCAAGCTGCGGCAAACTCGCCGGCTCGCGGGATAGACAGAGCTAAAGATGAGCACACAAACTCTTAACATTGAATCGCTTCAAAACTATCTGCAGGACAAGCTCCCCGGGTTTTCCGGGCAGCTGCATGCTGAGAAATTTGCGGGTGGTCAGTCGAACCCCACGTTCCTTATTAGCGATGACAGTCAAAAGTGGGTACTGCGCCGCAAACCGCCCGGTGAGTTGCTGGCGTCGGCGCACGCCGTCGATCGCGAATATCGCGTACTTACGGCCCTGTGGGAAACCGATGTCCCCGTGGCGAAGACTTATCTCCTCTGTGAGGACGAAAGCGTTATCGGCTCCATGTTCTACATCATGGAGTACCTTGAGGGTCGCGTATTTTGGGACCCGGAGTTACCGGAAGTTTCGTCAAATGAGGAACGGACCGCGATCTACAACGACATGAATCGGGTGCTCGCCGCGATGCACACTGTTGATCCCGTAAATGTTGGCCTGGAAGACTTTGGCCGTCCGGGCAACTACTTTGAGCGCCAGGTGGGGCGCTGGACCAAGCAGTATCGCGCCTCAGAAACGGAGCACAGCCCGGCGATGGAACGTTTGATTGAGTGGTTGCCGGCCAATATGCCAGAGGACGACGGTCTGGTAAGCCTGGTCCACGGAGATTACCGCCTAGACAACCTCATGTTTCATCCTACAGAGCCCCGCGTCATTGGTGTTCTTGACTGGGAGCTATCTACCCTTGGCCATCCCCTCGCCGACCTCTCCTATCAAGTCATGGCCTGGCAGATGCCCGTCGGCGATGGATTGCGGGGTCTTACAGGCTGCGATCGCGCCGCTTTGGGTATACCCTCGGATGAGGAATACATCGCAAGCTATTGCGAACGCACAGGACGCACCGAGATTTCTAACTGGAGTTTCTATCTGGTCTTTTGCTTCTTCCGCCTTGCCGCAATTCTACAGGGCGTCAAAAAACGCTCGCTCATTGGTACCGCGTCAAGTGCAGAGGCTGATGCCAAGGGTGCGCTCGTGGAACCCTTGGCTGAGATGGGCGTTCGCTACATCGACAGTTGATCAGGCGGCGTCACTCATCGACTCACCCTCTTTGGGTTTGCGCCCCGCAGCCTTAGATGCGGGGCCCTGACTTTTGGATGCCTTCTTGGGCGCCCTCTTCACCGGCTTCTTGCGCGCCACTTTAGCGGCTCCTGTCGCCGGGGGCTTGTCCAAACGCTGGGAGCCCGTCTCGCGCATCGCTTCACGGTCAGATCGGGTAGGCGCTGGACGCCTGCGCGAAGCTCTGGGTCGTTGATACTGGTCCCCCTGGGGACGCAGATCTCCGTATTCAAAGCGGTGCAGGATCTCTTCCATAGTCCGCGATATCTTGGTGCAGGTACGAATTGACTCCACGGCAGGAAACGCCGAACGCTCCCCCGCTTCCATCAGTTCCATGAGCTCTTTTTCTGAGAGGTGCGCCAGAATTTTGCCCGGGTTGTACCAACGAAAACTGGGCACAATGTTGATATCCCCGCTGTACTCCTGATCCATGAGGGCATGCACACCGTTGAGCAGCAGATTGAAACGCGGCCAGGTATCGCCTTGGCGTTGGGCAACACCGCGATAAAAGTTCAGCATCTCCCGGCCCATACCGACACCAAGAGATCCCAGAGCACGGGTCAACTGGCTGCGCTCTTTGCCACCATTTAGAAAGGGCGTGGCAATGGGGTTCACCATACTCACAATGTAGTGATTGGCACTGTACAAGCGCGAAAGACGCTTGGCAGGCAAGTCATCAGCAATACTGCCATCCACCCAACGACGGGTGGGGAGATAGGGCTGCGCTTCGCCGTGAACATTCCTCGCCATCAAGGTAACTGGCGGGAAAACCCCGGGAACCGCGCAGGAAGCCATCACCGCCGAGCGCACGAAGACATTCGGTGAGGTAATGGCATTGAGCAGTCGCGAGCGTTGATGCGGCTCGGCCGGCGCCACGGTGATACTGATCTGCCGGCCCGTCTTTTCATAGGCTTCCTGAAACGTCAGATCGGGCACAAGGCGCGCTACGATTTGCTCAAGGTCACCTACATCGATTTGCGGGTTAGCCCCCAAAAACATCCGCGAGAACACGCTGGCCTCGCGCTCAGCCTCAAAATGCACATTTGCAGGGTCGTAAAAGCGCGTGAGTTCCTTATCGGTGTGCGTACCAACGACCCCCGCCACCAAAGACCCGGCACTGGCACCCGAAATAACCCGAGGCAGCAGGTTTTGCTCTAACAGAGTCTTCACGACGCCAAGGTGATAGAAACCCAGCACCCCGCCGCCGCTGAGCATCAAGGCGGAACGTCCGAAACAGATGTTTGCCCGATAAAAGAAATCCATCTTCTGCTGAATATCGATCTCTTTGACATCGAGATCCGCAAGGTAACGAAGTGCGTCATCGATCTCATCGATGTACTGCTCAATGAGCTGTTTAGTGCCGAATTTGGCCCGACGGTAGAGAGAGCTACGCCCCATCCCTCCCATATTGCCGTGAATGCCTTCATTGAGGGTAAACAGCAGGCCCTGATAATCGTTGCGTACGCGCAAACTTCGCAGTCGATCAAGGCGCAAACGTATCTGTGCGTAGTCATACTGTCGGCTTTGATCGACGTTCCGCCAGCGTTTGGCGCCGCTCTGCTCATCGTGCTCTATTGCGGCTTCAGACCATTCCTCATAGGTGAGGGCAGCGTCCATGTTCTTTTCAATCTTCTTAAGCTTTCGCGACGACATCCGTTCTCCTACTGCGCGAACTGGTATGGGCGTAGCATAACGCACCTTCAGCCTCCATAAACATTACCTAAGGTAACAAATGGACGCGCTTGGGCTTGTGGCAATTGACTTTAGCGGGATGCATTTAGGGGCACCAGACTCTACACTCTGACGAATAACGCCGGGACTGCTCCACAGCCAATGACCGGCTATCGCAAAAAAAGGACACTGCTTTGCGCGCCTATCTCGTCGCAGCCGGACTACTGCTGTTCCTCCTGGGGGGCACGGCCTTCTATATCCAGCAACGTTTCGCCGCTGTGGCCTCGGGGAACTATGCAGCGCCTCCCGCGACCATAGCCGCCGGCACAGCGGAATCTCGACTATGGCGAGAGACCATCGATGCCGTGGGAACTATCAGAGCGGCGCAAGGGATATTGCTCACTGCGGAGACCACGGGCGATATCACGGCGATGCATGCGGGATCCGGTGACAATGTCGAACTCGGCGCGCCCTTAATCGGCATCGACGAAGAGTTTGAAGTCGCCACCCGCAAACGCCTGGAGGCCAGGCTACTCCTCGCTGATCAACTGTATCAGCGTGATGCGCGTCTCATTAAGGAAAACTCGATCCCCCAAAGTCAGCTGGACCAGTCCAGGGCTGACCTGCAATCGGCCGAGGCTGAACTCGCCGAGATCGACGCCATTCTCAAAAACAAGCGTATCAGTGCGCCTTTCCAAGGACGGCTCGGTATCTTTCAAGTCCGCCTTGGCGATTACGTAGAGGCGGGAACGCCCCTGGTGACGCTTCAGGATGTCTCCCAGCTGGAGGTTGATTTCTCGGTACCCGATCGCTACGCACCCCTCATGCAGCCAGGACTGAGGATCACCCTTCGCACTGCGGCCTTTCCAGAGCGACTCTTTAGCGCGACGTTGCAGGCAGTAGATTCACAGATTGACGAAAACACCAGAAACCTTCAGATACGGGCGACTATCAGTGACGGTGAAGGTTTGCTGCCTGGCATGTTTGCCAGCCTGATCATCGACCTCAATCAAGAAACAGAGCGCGTTTTCGTACCAGAGACCGCCGTCAGTTATTCACTTCAGGGCAATCTTGTCTACGTGATCGAAGAGGATGATGACGGGCTCTTTGTCAGCCCACGGGTAGTGAAGACGCTTGCCGCCAACAATGGGGACGTGGCTATTGTTAGCGGTATTGCCGACGGAGAGCGAATAGTTATCGCGGGGCAAAATAAGCTTTATCGCGGGGCTCGGGTTGAAATTGACCCGAATGCAGGCATCTGATCATGCGTTTCACCGATGTATTCATACAGCGCCCCGTACTCTCTATCGTACTTAGCGCCCTCATTCTCATTGCGGGTCTGGCGTCTCTTGGAAAAATTACGCTGCGTGAGTTTCCGGAACTGGAACGCAGCGTTATATCCGTCACCACCGTATACCCGGGTGCCAACTCCCGAACTATCCAGGGCTTTGTCACCACCCCTCTGCAGGTCAATATTGCCGGCGCCAGGGGTGTCGAGTACATCAGCTCTTCCAGTAACCCGGGCGTATCTTCTATTCAGGTGCACGTGCGCCTCGGCGAAAATACTTCGAACGTGCTCACCGAAGTCATCGCAAAGGTCAACGAAGCGCGGGACGAGCTTCCGGATGATGTACTCGATCCGGTGATCTCCACCGCGGGCAGCGGCGATGCCATGATGTATCTCGCCTTTGTCAGCGATCAAATGACGCCCTTTCAAGTGACGGACTATCTTTTACGCAGCGTCCAGCCAGAACTTGCGACCATTGACGGTGTCGGTAAGGCTGGCATTTTCGGCCGTTATCTTGCCATGCGCATCTGGCTTGATCCCGTCCGTATGGCAGCCCTTAATGTAACCGCCAATGATGTGAACTCGGCCATTCGCCGGGACAACGTGATTAGCACCGCGGGCGCCACCGAGGGTGAATGGGTGCGCGTGACAGTCGATGCTGTAACCGGCATGCGCACAGCCAAGGAGTTCCAGGCGCTCGTGGTACGCCAGGATGAAGATCGGCAGGTACGCTTGGGGGATGTAGCCGAAGTAGAACTGGCTGCAGAGAACAACCAATCACGCCAGTCCACCAGCGGCCGAGACACCGTATTCATGTCTATTACCACCGCTCCCGACGCCAACCCCCTTTCTGTCTCCGGTGCTGTGCACGATATTCTTCCGGCGATTGCTGCAAACCTCCCCGCGGACATGGAGCTCATCATGGACTGGGACAGCTCCGTAGCCATCGACGATGCGCTCCAGGAAGTTGTCAACACGCTGCTGGAAGCCGGAGTTATTGTGATCCTCGTGATCTTCCTGTTTTTGGGCTCACTGCGCGTTGTACTGATTCCCCTGGTCGCTATACCCCTGTCGCTTATCGGCGTGGTTTTTATCATGCTGAGCATGGGATTCTCACTGAATCTGCTGACACTGCTCGCCATGGTGATCGCCATCGGCCTGGTCGTGGATGACGCAATCGTAGTCGTCGAGAACGTCCACCGACATATCGAAGAGGGAGCGACGCCACTGCAAGCGGCTATCGATGGCGCGAGAGAAGTCGCATTACCCGTGATCGCAATGACCTTAACACTGGCGGCCGTTTACGCACCTATTGCCTTCATCGGCGGCCTCACCGGCGCCCTCTTCAGCGAGTTCGCTCTGACACTCGCCGGCGCAGTCCTGGTGTCCGGTGTGGTCGCACTCACCCTGAGTCCGATGATGGCGTCACGTTTTTTACAGGGACACGAAGAGCAGGGTCGCCTGGCCGACTCTCTTGACAGTTTCTTCCACCGCATGAACAACGGCTACCAAGGCGCACTACAGCACTGCCTCAACAATCGCGGCGCAGTGCTGATGTTTACCGGAGGGATTTTACTCAGCCTCCCCGCCTTGTTTCAAATCAGCCAGCGTGAGCTCGCCCCGGAAGAAGACACAGGATCGCTCTACGTTGTGGGCGCCGCGCCAAGCTATGCCAATCTCGACTACGTCAGTGTGTTTTTAGATCAGGTCGTGGATATCTGGAAGGGCATCCCGGAGATTCAGTCGTCCTGGCAGGTCGCACAACCGGACAGCAACTTTGGCGGCCTGAACATGACGAGCTGGCGCGAACGCAGCCGATCGCAGCAGGAGGTACAGCGGGAACTGCAAGGCAAGCTGAGCGCTGTGTCAGGCATGGAGATGTACACCTTCGGTAACCCCTCACTTCCCGGGTCTGACTCAGGACTACCGCTAAGCTTTGTGGTTGCGTCTACTGCGGCCTACGACGAGGTGGAGCGCGTTGGAGAAGAGCTGTTACGCGCAGCTCGTGAGTCGGGTTTGTTCATTTTTGTGAATCAAAGTCTCGACTTTAATCGACCGGAAATCAGCGTAGATATTGATCGGGAACTGGCGTCACGCCTGGGTATTTCCATGCAGGACATCGCAAACACTCTCGCGGTGATGCTCGGCGAGGCCGAGGTCAATCGATTTACCCGGGAGGGTCGCAGCTATAAGGTTATACCCCAGGCGGGAAGAGACTTTCGTCTGACCCAATCCGAACTCGAGAAGTACTACCTGCGCACCACTGGCGGCGATCTGGTGCCACTGTCCAGCGTCATTAGTCTGCGTACCCGAGTCGAGCCCAATACACTCTCACAGTATCAGCAGCTGAACAGTACAACGCTTCAGGGGATGATGATGCCGCCCAACACCCTGGGCGACGGCCTTGAGTTTCTGGAACTCAAATTGCAGGAGATTGCCCCCCGAGGCTTTCGTGTCGGCTACACCGGAGCGTCAAGGCGATACGTGCAGGAAAGCGCAACCTTCCCCATCCTTTTTGGCATGTCACTGCTGCTGATCTTTCTGGTGCTAGCCGCGCAGTTCAACAGCTTTCGCGATCCCTTTGTCGTGTTGGTCGCCGTCCCGCTCTCGATTTTTGGTGCCATGCTACCCATTGCCATGGGAGTCATGACGCTCAATATCTACACCCAGATAGGTCTGCTGACACTTATAGGGCTCATCGCCAAACACGGGATTCTTATCGTCGAGTTTGCCAATCAACTGGTGCAGCAAGGGGCCGATAGACGCAGCGCGGTACTGCAAGCGGCAACCTTACGCCTGCGTCCGATTCTTATGACAACCTTTGCTACGGTACTGGGTGTGCTACCGCTGGTGCTTGCCAACGGACCGGGGGCAAACGCACGATTTGGAATTGGCCTGACCATCACAGGGGGCATGCTCATCGGAACGCTGTTTACGCTGTTTGTCCTGCCTGTTTTTTACCTGCCCTTTGGGAAGGAAGCGCTTAGTGATGTCGCCACAGACACAGCTGTCCCCCAAAGCGCTTCATAAACTGCTTAGGTCTGGAGTGGGAAGCTTTACCCCGCTCGGTTATTCAACTCCAGAGTCATCTCTCGCCGCCGCTCGATACTCTTCGACGAGGTGGCGCTTGTAGAGCTTGCCGTTATCGAGGCGCGGGAGCTTTTCATTGAAATCAATGGAACGGGGAATCTTGATATGAGAGAGCCGTTCCCTCAGCCACTCCATCAATTCAATAGCGACTTCATCGGTAGCATCCACCCAGTTTTGAGGCTGGATCACTGCTTTCACTTCCTCACCAAACTCTTCGTGGGGAATACCAAAGACCGCGACGTCTGCTACTTTGTCGTGGGTAAGGAGCAGGTTTTCGACTTCCTGTGGGTAGATGTTCACGCCGCCACTAATGATCATAAAGTGCTTTCGATCCGTCAGATAAAGATAGCCCTCCTCATCCAGGTAACCCACATCGCCAGTGCTGGCCCAGCCCTGCTCGTTGTAGGATGCAGCGGTCTTCTCCGGCTCCTTGTAATACTCGAAGGTCGCCTGTGGTCCACTGAAGTAAATCGCGCCTATATCTCCCGGCGGTAACTCACGACCCTCATCATCCACGACATGTACCGTGCCAAGCATGGCTCGACCGACGGACCCTTTGTGAGTCAGCCACTGAGGCGAATCGATAAGCGTCGCCCCAACAGCTTCGCTCGCCGCGTAATATTCAACGATGACAGGCCCCCACCAATCAATCATGCGCTCTTTGGTTTCGATGGGGCATGGTGCGGCAGCGTGAATCGCAAACTGCATGGAACTCAAATCATATTTGTTACGAATGTCTTCGGGCAGTTTTAGCATCCGTACGAACATGATCGGCACCCACTGACTGTGAGTCGCGCGATGCTCCTGAATCAGAGCGAGCGCCTGCTCAGGATCAAATTGCTCCATCACTACGGTGGTACCGCCCATGTACAAAGTCAGCATGTTGTAGTGCAGCGGCGCCGCGTGATACAGCGGCGCTGGCGAAAGATAGACTGTCTCTTCGCTAAACCCAAAAGCCGCACCCAAAGATGCAGCGAGAAAGTGTGGTGCGTGCACATCATCCGATTCCGGTGCGACGAAAACGCCCTTGGGCTGCCCCGTGGTACCCGACGAATACAGCATCGGAACGCCATTTGCTTCATCGCCAATGGGCGTTGTCAACTGGCCATCGATCGCTTCTTCCCAGGACTCAAAATTCACGCGGATCCCGCCGACCATAAAGTGGTTGTCCACGCCCTGAGCAGTCTCAATGGCTGCTTCCGCCACTTTTGCAACCCTGGGGGAGGCAATGAACAACTTGGCTTCGCAGTTGCTGAGAATATAAGCCGTCTCCTCGGCCTGAAGATGACTACTGATCGTCGTGTAGATCAAACCTGCTCGTTGAGCCCCCCAGCAAATCTCCAGGTATTCCCGCCGATTCTCCATCATCAGAGCAATGTGATCGCCCTTTTCCAGCCCCAGAGACCGAAACAACTGCGCCGCCTGATTGGATCGCTCATCGAGTTCCCGGTAAGTCACCATGGTGGTGTCACTCCCCGCCACAGTGCCGCTGCCCGCTACAATAATGGCCGGCTTATGAGGGTAAAGTTTGGCGGTTTCACTGGGATGAGGCATCAGAAACTCCTTGGGATTTTTAATTCGTATAGCTAGAGATACTATAGAAAAGATGCTCTCTCAGGTACTCTGCTTTTTGCTTTATTCTAGGCCCCATTCACGGACACAACCCCAGCTCATTGTAAGGTCGTCATATTGAAAGCACAGGCAGACTTGTCACCCTCCGCGCTCCGCGAAAGCATCCGCAGCGGAAACTTTACGGGCAACACCTCCGGCCTCGCGCCTGGGTACGTTCAGTGCAATATCGTGATACTGCCCTCGCAATGGGCGTCTGACTTTTTGCGCTTTTGCCAGGCTAACCCAAGACCCTGCCCGCTCATTGCCTGCAGTGCTGCGCCGGGGGACGCTGGACTTCCAAAGCTTGGCGATATTGATATACGTCGCGACGTTCCGTCTTACCGGGTCTTTCATGATGGTGCATTTGTGGAAGAGCGCGCTGACATTGTTGATCTTTGGAGCGACGATTTCATGGCCTTCGCATTGGGCTGCTCCTTTTCATTCGAGGAGGCTCTGATGGGCGCTGGGCTTGATGTTCGTAATCTCAGTGAAAACGTGAACGTACCCATGTACCGCACCAACATCCCCTGCGAAAAAGCAGGCCCTTTCAAGGGAGACATGGTCGTGAGCATGCGCCCCTTTTTGCCAGCCGATGCGATACGAGCTATTCAAATATGCAGTCGTTTTCCCTCGGTACACGGCGCCCCCGTGCATATTGGCGACCCGGCAGCTATCGGAATTGCGGATATAGGCTCCCCTGATTACGGCGATTCTGTGACCGTTAACGATGGCGAGCTGCCACTCTACTGGGCCTGTGGTGTTACCCCCCAGGTGGCGCTTGAAAACGCAGCGCCGCCATTGGCCATCACTCACAGCCCGGGTTATATGCTGGTCACAGACATGCTAAATACCGAGCTGGCTATTTTTTAGGAGATTGTTGTGCTGTTGAATTGCGACCTGGGAGAGAGCTTCGGCAATTGGCGCATGGGGCTGGATGAAGACGTCATGCCCTTTCTGGATCAAGCGAACGTCGCCTGCGGTTTCCATGCTGGCGACCCTCTCACAATGGAAAAGACCTTAAGGCTGGCTGCGCAGCACAAGGTGTGTGTCGGCGCACACCCCGCCTACCCTGATCTTGTGGGGTTTGGGCGCCGCAGTATGGCGCTGTCCGAGGACGAGCTGCGCAGCACCCTGCTCTACCAAATCGCCGCCATCGATGGCATGGCACAAACTTTAGGCGTGAGTATTCAATACGTGAAACCTCACGGCGCTCTGTACAACGACATGATGGCGAAGGACAGCGTGCGCGCCACGGTCATGCGCACCATCGCAGACTATGCAAAACCTTTGCATCTCATGCTTCAGGCCACTGCCGAAGCAGACCGACATGAAGAAGAGGCATCCGCGCTGAACTTACCCCTGTGGTTCGAAGCCTTTGCAGATCGATGCTATGACGATGACGGACGTTTACTGTCACGGCGTAAGCCCGGTGCCGTACATGACCGGAGCCGTATGCTGGCGCAGGTCGAACAGTTGGCACGCGACGCCACGGTAACAACGGTGTCGGGCACAACACTTGCCCTAAAAGTCGATACCCTCTGTGTGCATGGAGACAACGCCGAAGGGGTACAGGCGATTCGGGAAATTCGGCAGATGTTAGCGAATGCCTGATAAAGCGCGGATTCAGTGCGCCGGAGAATCGGCGCTCATTGTTTATCTGGGGACCGAGAGCTCACCCGCAGTTGCTGCAAAGGTTCAGGCACTGGGCGACGCGCTGCGCTCCGCGCTGGGTTCTGTGCTGGTTGATCTGATTCCCTCCTACGCATCGCTGCTCGTACTTTTCGACCCTCTACAGAGCGATCGCTACCACGTCAGTCAGTGCATTCGATCGTGTTTGCCAAAGCTCACCAGCACCGCTAGCAGTGGTGGTCGGCTGGTAGAGATTCCCGTGTATTACTCTCCGGAGAGCGGCGCAGACCTAGAGGCTCTCGCGCTGAGCAAAGGTCTCTCAACCCAGGAAGTAATTGATATACACAGCGAGCAGGAGTACCGCGTTTATGCCATAGGCTTTGCGCCTGGCTTTGCGTATTTGGGCGATGTCGATACCCGCATCGCGGCTCCGCGTCTTAGCACACCAAGACAAAGCGTTCCCCGAGGAGCCGTTGCTATCGCCGACCGGCAAACTGCCGTGTATCCATCGCCGTCACCCGGAGGCTGGAATCTTATCGGATTGTCGCCGCTAAAAATGTTTGACCCCCTGGCCGAAGAACCCATGCCGGTGCATGTGGGTGATCGGGTGCGTTTCACAGCTATCGATCGATCCGCATTCCTCCTCGCGGGAGGAAGTCTGTGAGTAGCATGGAAGTCCTTCAACCGGGCTTGCTGAGCCTGCTTCAGGACCGCGGTCGCTTCGCTCAGGCCGCAATTGGTCTCACAACAGGAGGGCCCATGGACCCTCTTGCAGCGTCTTTGGCAAACCGCTTACTCCAAAATCCCATCAACGCGACGCTCATCGAGGCAAGTTTTGGCGGCTTGTCATTACGGGCGTCTGCGGAAATTCAGATTGCTGTCACCGGCGCCACGCTGCCCCTCAGTGTCAACGGCAAAGAGCAGCCTTTGTGGACAGTGATCGACATTCCGGCTGGTGCAGAAGTTACCCTGGGCTATAGCGAGACAGGCTGTCGCAGTTATCTTGCCGTGCGCGGCGGCTTTGATATTCCCGAAAGTTTTGGCAGCAGCTCCACGGTTGTACGCGAAGGCATCGGCGGACTTAACGGGCAACGTCTCGGCGCCGGAGACAAGCTCCCGGTGCACCAAACTAATACTGTGCGTCGCCTTTGGCTGGCTCCGCGCATGCGTCCGAGTTATCACCATCGCGCTACTATCCGGGTGATTCCCGGCTATCAGCAGGAACACTTTCCGCGTCTTGAACAACGACGTTTTTTTGGCAGCGAATACACGGTGAGCGATCGCTGTGATCGCATGGGCTACAGGCTGGAGGGGCCAGCCATTCACTGTGATATTCAGGGCATTCTTTCTGAGGGTATAGCTCCCGGAGCCATACAGATCCCCGCCGACGGCCAGCCCATAGCGCTGCTTAACGATCGACAAACCATTGGCGGTTACCCGAAGATCGGCTGCGCACTGTCCCTCGATTGCGCGGCCCTTGCTCAGCTACGCCCTGGAGACACCGTTAACTTTTCGCCAATTTCTGAACACGGTGCGCATAACGCCCTGCACCTTGCGCATAACTTTGAGCGTTCCCGCATGCTGGAAGCCGCACCGCAATGAATCTCGCTGCATTCGCCGAGGCGGTAGAGTTGCTGCTGGTTGAGAGAGATCTCAGGCAAATGGCCGAGCTGCGCCCGGCCCTGACACCTGGATACTCGCTCCGAGCAGGGGAATTGCTTGCCAAGGGGCAACGCATCCTCATCGGTACGGGTTTCCCTGTATTGGACACCTTTGAAACCGACGGCCCCTTAGGTGCAATTGCCCTTTATCAGGCGCTGGAGCAACTGGGTAAGGACTGCCATCTTGCCTGCGCCGACCCCTTGGCCAGCGTCCTGTCAGCTGACTTTAAGGTCATTAAGCTGGAAGCCTTTGAGCTCGAACAGGGACGCGTCGAAGCGCAGAATCAGCTTGCCAAACACAAACCCGACGTCGTGGTGTCTATCGAACGACCAGGACTCGCCGACGACGATCGCTACTACAATATGCGCGGTGAGGACATCTCGCACCGCTGCGCAATATTTGACTATTATCTGTCCCTGGCAACTTGCCCAAGTATAGCGATCGGTGACGGGGGCAATGAGATTGGCATGGGTAAACTTCGAACAGCCGTCAGTGCTCTGGACATTCACCCTGCGGCCACCAGCTGCGACGAGCTTCTCGTCGCAGACGTCTCTAACTGGGGTGCTTACGCTCTGATTGCCATGTTAGAGGGGCTGACACAGGCCCCACTGCTGGCTTCGGTACGGCATGAGGAGACCCTTCGCTACCTCTCAGATCGGGGCAGCGTAGACGGCGTTACGCGGGAAAACACGCTGACAGAAGATGGTTTGCCCACCTCCGCTGGAGCGGATTTACTCGCTAATCTACAGCGTTTAGCAAATAAACTTGATGTATCAAGGGAGAGTCCAACAGCATGAATCAGGTGTATCTCAATGGCGCATTTATGCCCATGAGCGAGGCAACAATATCTCCCATGGATCGAGGTTTTCTCTTCGGTGATGGTATTTATGAAGTCATCCCGGTTTACAGCGGCAAAACCGTCGGACTTGGCCCCCACCTCGCACGCATGCAGGAAGGGCTGGATGCCATTGAGCTGGCTTTGGCTATTGATCACAGCGAGTGGCGTGAGATTGTCGAGGCGCTGGCGGCATCGCACGAAAGCGACAATCTCGGCATCTACATCCAGATTAGTCGCGGTGCCGACAGCAAACGCAATCACGCTATGCCCGTGGGACTAGAGGCGACTCGATTTGCCTACGCCTTTGAAATTCCCGCGCCCCCGGTCGCTGACAAGTCTAAAGCCAAACGCTATGAGGTATCAGCAACCCGGGATCTTCGCTGGCAGCGCTGCAATATCAAATCCACCTCCTTGCTGGGAAATGTTCTTCATTATCAGCACGGGCACTCTCAAGGCCACCACGAGACGATACTTTTCAACGCCAATGACGAACTTACCGAAGCCGCAGCCTGCAATGTTTTCATTGTCAAAAATGGCGCTATCTCAACGCCACTTCTTGATCATCAAAAGCTACCCGGCATCACGCGGCTGATGTTATTGGACATTTTAAGAAAGCACTCCTCCCGGGACGTACAGGAACGCGTGATCACCCGTGCGGAAGTCGACAGTGCGGATGAAGTCTGGCTAACCAGTTCCAGTAAAGAAGTCGCGCCTGTGGTCGCCATCGATGGGCAGCCGGTGGGCAGCGGCGAAGTCGGCGATGTGTGGCTTGAGGCCGAAACACTATTTAGCCAGCACCGTTACGAGTACTAGGGTGGCCCGTCCCACGCTGGCCAGAGTTTCTCCCGAGAACATTCGGCACAATGCACATCGCGTGCGTGAGCTGGCACCACAATCTCGCATCATGGCCTGCGTCAAAGCGGATGCTTACGGTCACGATATAGTCACTGCCGCCAAAGCACTGAGTGGGAACGTAGATGGATTTGCCGTTGCCTGCATCGAAGAGGCCTTGATTCTTCGCAGTCACTCCATTGATAAACCTGTCTTGTTACTGGAGGGACCGCAGAGCGCGGATGAGATCTCTGAAGCCGCTGCACAAAACCTTACCCTCTGCATCAACGAGTGGCACCAACTTGCGTGGCTCGAACAAAGTGCTTTGCCCGCTCCCCTACGTTGCTGGTTGAAAATTGATACAGGCATGCACCGACTGGGGTTCAAGCCGCAATCGGTTCCCGGGGTTCTGGCGCGCCTAGAAGCCAACAACAAAGCATCGGATCTTGTGCTGTGTACGCATTTTTCCAGCGCAGACTTACCCGGTGAAAACGGCGTCCCTGAGCAGCTTGAGTGCTTCGATAATGCGATTGTTGACACAAGCTATCCCCAAAGCACGGCCAATTCGGCGGCGATACTGCGTGCGCCGGCAAGCCACAGAGAGTGGGTAAGGCCCGGCTATATGCTCTATGGCGGCTCCCCCTTTGCCAACGTAAAGCCCGCGGAGCTAGGCCTCAAGGCCGCAATGGAGTTCAGTGCCGAAGTTATTAGTATCAGGGATGTGCCGGTTGGAGATTGCGTCGGCTACTGCGGCCGCTGGGAAGCTAAACGTCCCTCCCGAATTGCGACTATCGCAGCGGGCTACGGCGATGGATACCCACGGCACGCCCCCGATGGTACACCCGTATTCATTGAAGGAATCCGTCTGCCATTGGCCGGTCGAGTGTCCATGGATATGATAACTGTCGATGTGACAGAGCACCCCGGAGTACACATCGGGTCCCGAGCGGTGCTATGGGGCGATAATCCCGGCGTCGATGAGATTGCCCGGCTCGCTGACAGTATCGGCTATGAACTGTTGGCGGGGATGCCCAAGCGTGTTCCGCGAATCACATCGGGCTAGAAACGCTTGAAGTGTTGTCTTTTTAGGTGCGACCCAGCCTGCTCTTCGATAGACTGGGAACTGTTTAATAAGATGGGTTGACGCGGAATCTTGGACGAATCACAAACAGCTCAAAAAGACCCTTCCGACCCCAGCGATAACCCCGCAGCCCTTCGAGACGGTAGCCTACTAGCCGCTGTTGATTTGGGCAGTAATTCCTTCCATCTCCTGATCGCTCGCATTGAACAGGACGAGATTCGCCCTACCCAGGCGCTTTCCGAAAAAGTTCAGCTCGCCGCCGGTCTCGACGGCGACAAACTCACGCAGGAAGCCATCGATCGTGGCCTGGAGTGCCTGAGCCGTTTTGCCCAGTTACTCCAAAGCGTTGAGCCCCAGCGTATTCGCGTCGTGGGCACCAATGCCCTGCGCCGCGCCCGTAATCGGCGCAAATTCACCGAACCCGCCAGACGCATTCTCGGCGCTCCCGTCGATGTAATCTATGGCCGGGAAGAAGCTCGCCTGGTGTACCTGGGCGTTGCCCATACCCTGGCCGACGACACGCAGTCACGATTGGTGGTGGACATTGGCGGCGGCAGCACGGAGTTCGCCATCGGCGAACGCTTCGAACCGCGAAAGCTCGAGAGCCTGCAGCTGGGTTGCGTCACCTATAGTCGCGACTGTTTCAAAGATGGCTTGCTCAGCAAATCGAACTACAAGTCTGCTTACAATCGCGCCTGTGTGGAGGTCTCCCACATACGTAAGCAGTTCCGCAGCAAACATTGGGTAGAGGCCGTCGGCTCCTCTGGGACGCTGCAAGCCATAGAAGGCATTCTCACCACCCAGGAATGGTCCGAGGGCATGATCACCCGCAAGGGTCTCAACCGCATGCGCAAGGCGCTCCTGGAGTTTAAGCACTTTGATGACATCAGCCTTGACGGTCTGAATGATGCCCGTCGATCCGTCATTGCTTCTGGCGTAGCGATTACCGAGGCTATCTTTGATGTTCTGGAGATAGATGAGATGCGCAGCTCCCGGGGAGCTTTGCGCGAAGGCGTTGTCTATGACCTTGTGGGACGTCTCAGCCATGAAGACGTGCGTGAACGCAGCATTTTAGGGCTTATGCAGCGATATCACGTTGATGAAGAGTCCGCCCAGCTTGTGGCACGCCGCGCACGCATGCTCTTCGACGCCACTTATAAGTCATGGGATCTCGCACCCGGTGACAGAGAACTGCTCGTCTGGGCGGCACTGTCCCAGGAAATTGGCAAAGCCATCGCCCACAAGCATTATCACCGTCACGGCGCCTACCTTTTGCGCAACTCAGATCTCCCCGGCTTTCCCCAGGATGAGCAGGAGGATATGGCGACGCTGGTAGAGGGACAACACGGCAAAATCCGCCAGGGTTTGTTTGGTGACTGCGAAGGCGCCCTATTGCTGCGGTTACAACGGCTGGTCGCGCTCCTGCGGCTCGCGACACTGTTTAAATACGTCGAACCCCTGGAGCAACTGCCGGAATTCGCCATCAAAGCCTCGGCGAAGGGACTTCGGCTTGATTTCCCCAGCGACTGGCTGGAGCAACATCCGTTGACCGCTCAGGAGTTGGAGCAGCAACAGGAAATTTTTAAGCGCATGGATCTCCGTCTCGAGGTCAACTAAGCCCCTTTGCGATCCATCGCTTCTTCTTTGGGTTGATAGCGTTCGAGTTTAAAAGTTCGATTCCGAAATTGGGCCTAAAGGTTGACCCAACTATTCAGTGCCCGCAGTCTGAAGTCCGTGCTATCAAAGCGAAGAATCACTGAGTCCGAGAGAATTTCACGCACCTCCACACCCCGAGTGCGCTGTGTGGGCCTTAGATTCTCGCCATTGATCGTCACGGTCGACGTTCCCGCCGCGTTGTAGTCGTGACGAGAATACATCAGCGTCGGCACTCGATCTTTAAACTGCTTGCTCAGCTCTTCTAACAGCGGCACAGGATGCGGCTGTAAAGTATCTTTTGCCGCCTCAACACGAAGTTCGCGAAGTACGCGCTCGACATCAATCGCTTCTTCTACTACCGGCTCAACAACCACCGTGGGAATTGTTTCGGAGGCGACCGTCGCTTGAAGCTGCTGTGACTTCTGCACTGGCTCTGCCGCAGCTCGCTCCGGCTTTTCGGCATAGAGGGCTGCGACCGCAGCAGCGCTTTTCCGAGTTTCCTCTTGAGGCTCTGGCATCGAAAGAGGCTGCGACGAGGTGGTTACTGACGGCGGAGGCAAGGACGGTCGAGGCGGCGCTCTCTCCCGGGAAATCACCGCTGCAGCGGAGCGATCCTCTGACGCGTTTTTCGCCGCTCCCGGCTGGGGTCGCAGCGGTGGCTCTTCTCGAAACAGCCAGAATGAAAAAGCACCCGCAGCAATTATTACCAGCACAGTAAACGCAAGGATCCAAGCGCCCTTCCCTGCGCCTGCGCCTGCGCGCTCAGACTTGATCTCCTGGGATAAAATGCTCGGGGCTACCGCCGCCTGCTCACGTTTCTCCCGCTCCGCGCGACTCAAAGCGTCAAGTATCAGAGACATGAGTCATCACGTTTCAGATGGAGGACCAAGCCGCGTAGCCATAGCTTCATGAGCCAAGCCCCCCCTGCTCAAACTGCGTATCTGCCCAGGCACGGGCGTCAGAAAAACCCAGATCATCACCCACAGCCAGTGACAAAGCACGGAGTGTTTTTTCACCCAACACGCCATCTGCCCGCAAGTCGTGTTCCTGCTGAAACAATTTCACCCGCGACTCCAGTCGATCGTCAAAGACGGTATCTGTGAGTGGCTGATCTTGTCCGTCCAAGCGGGCAAAGAGCATCGCGACCCTGGCCACATCGTCTCCGGCATCACCGAGCTTAAGCGTTCGGTCGACGCCGATTGACGGCCGCCACAACTGCCAGACGGTACCGGTCCATAGCGGCGCAAGCTGCTCCAGAGACACCCGTCGTGTCCCTGACGATGTCCCCAAAAGAGCGGCATCACCCTCAATAGCCAGCAGAAGCGCTCTTTCCTCGAAGCGGCGCTCATCAAGCAGATTCAACAGCGCGGGCCGCCCCTCTCTGAGTAATTGATTCCAGCTATTGAGCTGGCGTTTCTCGCAGCGTAGTTCGACATCCAGATCCGTGGCACAGGGGTTGGCGAGCATCGGTCCTCGCGCACCATAAAGCGCTCCCAGAGCACGGGCTCCGTCCTCAGGCGATAGACGCCAAGTGTCTGGCTGCGGCCTTAGGATCTCCGGAGACGGCAGCTCTGCCTCGGGCCGAGAGCCGGAAACGGCTTGCTCCGACGGACGCGATGCGAGGTCACTCTCCACCTCATCATCCATCATGGGTATCAGTGCGGCTACCGCCAGCCAGCCGATGGCCGCGACACCCAGCACTCCAAGTGCTGCAAACAACAGACCCTGAGCGCCGCTGCGCTCTTGGCTATGCTCTACGCCCCCACTGCCAAGGACCTCTTTTACTGCCTGCCTAAGGAGCGCACGATCCAGCCGATCACTATCACGACCGTAGGCGCCTAAAAGCATCCGATCGCAAATGAGGTTAATGATACGCGGGATACCACGACTCTCTTTGTGAATTGCCCGTGCCAGTGCAGGAGAAAACAACTCCCGTCCCGCTGGCATACCGCCCACGTGGAGCCGGTGTCGAATGTAGGCTCTTGTCTCGTCAGCCGTCAGGGGCTGTAAGTCAAAGCGCGCTGTGATGCGTTGATTCAACTGTCGCAGTTCTGGCCGCGCGAGTTTCGCGGCGAGTTCCGGCTGGCCAATGAGAATAATGTGCAGCAGTTTCTCGTCGCTGGTTTCGAGGTTTGTCAGTAGGCGTATCTGCTCGAGCACGTCAAAACTGAGGTGCTGAGCCTCATCGATCATGAGCACCGTTTTGCGACCTTCCCCGTGGTTGTCGAGTAAAAAACGGTGCAGCGAATCAGTGAGCTCCTTCAAGCTCGGATGCTCTGCATCAAAACTGATCCCCAGTTCCTGACAAACCGTTGCCAGCATATCCTGAGAATCCAGCGCGGGATTCAACACAATTGCGATATCCGCGTTTTCGGGTAGTTGCTCGATGAGGCAGCGATTAATCGTGGTTTTGCCGGTGCCCACTTCGCCGGTGAGCAAAATAAAACCGCCCCCGGCTCCAACCCCATAGAGCAGGTGCGCCAAGGCATCGCGGTGCCGCGGGCTCATGTAGAGATACCGCGGGTTAACCGCAATTGAGAAAGGCGCTTCGCTTAAACCGAAATACTGGTAGTACATACCGGGCTCTGGAGGACAGTGGTTTCCGCCGGAAACCAAGGGGGCATTATGCCGTATCCGCCGCTCTGGTAGAAAGACCATGATCATCAACTGCTTCAGCCAGAAGCTCCAGGGCTTCGTCACACCAGGCCAGGTACTGCTTGCCGCCGTTTATGCCGCCCAGCAGAGCCAGATAAACGCCTTTTCGGCGCAGGGGCAGCAGCTTTGGATCGGCGTAATGTCGTCGCCGAATACGTTCGTAGAGGTACAGGCGTTGCATCATCGCTTCGCGGCGCTCCAACAACCGCGTACGCAGATAATCAATGTTGTTCTCGGAGAGGTTGTACAGCTTGATGTACAACTCATCCTTTGTCTCCTGCAGACGCATGCGATCTTTAGTGAGCACCCATTCGTCGAGTGCTTCTCGGCCAAGGTCTGTCAGTGCATACAAGATTCGATCAGGGCGCCCCTTTTGGCTCTCTGTTCGTCGAGTAACCCAGGCCCACTCGCTGAGCTTGCCCAGCTCGCGATAAATCTGCTGGTGGGAGGCGTGCCAGAAGAACCCCAGAGACTGGTCAAAGGACCCCGCAAGATCATAACCCGAGAGTTCGTCGTCTATTAACGCGGTCATAATCGCGTAGCGTAAGGCCATGCCGGTCCCTAATCACGTCGATGAGAGCTTATTGTGCACCCATACGACATGTTATGCAAAATGTTGCATATTGATCTTCCTTCTACTAATCTTTGCACCGTTTTTCGTTGACCACTTATTTCACACAAGGAGTTTTTCATGGCATTGCCAGAGTCACTGTCCTCACGCCTGCGTTTACCTGCTGTTGCGGCCCCGCTGTTTATCATTTCCAACCCTGATCTAGTGATCGAGCAGTGCAAAGCCGGCGTCGTGGGTTCGTTTCCCTCGTTGAACGCTCGCCCCCTGGAAGAACTGGACCGCTGGCTTGATCGCATCACCACGGAGCTGGCTGAGTACGATGCGGCAAACCCCGACACGCCTTCGGCGCCCTATGCGGTCAACCTGATTGTTCACGGCTCAAACAATCGCCTTCAGGAAGATCTTGAGATGTGCGTGAAGTACAAGGCACCCATCGTGATCACATCTCTGGGCGCAAAAGAATTCGTCAACGATGCTATTCATTCCTACGGTGGCATCGTTCTCCACGACATCATCAATAATCGCTTTGCGAAAAAAGCCGTGGAAAAAGGCGCCGACGGCCTCATCGCTGTTGCCGCAGGCGCGGGCGGACACGCAGGAACACTCTCACCCTTCGCATTGATTCAGGAAATCCGCGAGTGGTTCGAAGGTCCCCTGCTGCTCTCTGGTTCCATCGCCAGTGGTGATGCAGTCCTCAGTGCGCAAGCCATGGGCGCAGATCTTGGCTATATTGGATCTGCCTTTATTGCCACAGACGAAGCAAACGCAGAGGAGGCCTACAAGCAGGCAATCGTTGACTACAACTCCTCCGACATCATCTACAGCAACCTGTTCACCGGTGTTCATGGCAACTACCTGGCGCCGTCTGTAGAGGCTGCGGGGCTGGATCCTAAAAACCTTCCGGAGAGTGATCCATCGGCCATGGATTTCGGCTCCGGTGGAAACACCGATGCAAAAGCCTGGAAGAACATTTGGGGCTGTGGTCAGGGTATCGGTGCGGTTAAGAGCGTTGGCCCCACGGCGGCATTAGTGGAGCGCTTGAGAGCTGAATATGCATCCGCCCGATCACGATTGTTGGACGCAGCCTGAACAAAGTCGTGGAGACGGGAACCTATCCCCGTCTCCACTGCCAAAGATGTAGCTAATTGGAGAAAACGCATGTCCCGTCACGCTACACAATGGTCTTTGAGCAATACCCTCGCGTCTGTCGTTACGGCCCTGGGCCTGACATCAGCTGTTTTTCTGGGCGCCCCGGCTCAGGCCGAGGAACGCACTGCCAGCTTTGCCGGTGGCTGCTTTTGGTGTGTGGAGTCAGACTTCGCGAAACTGGAAGGCGTGATCGACGTGGTCTCAGGCTTTACCGGCGGAACGCTGCAAAACCCGACCTACCGAGGCAATCATGAAGGTCATTACGAAGCGGCAGAAGTGACCTACGACAGCGACAAAATCAGCTATAACGAACTGCTGGTACATTTCTGGCGTACGGTGGATCCTCTAGATGCTGGCGGGCAGTTCTGCGATCGCGGGTTCAGCTATAAAACCGCGATTTTCGTTGGCAATGATGAGGAGCGACTCGCCGCCGAGCGCACCCTGTCGGAGGTGGATGCCCTGTTCCCTGATGACGCTGTCGCCACGGTGATTTTGCCCGCGGGCCGATTTTGGCCTGTTGAGGAATACCATCAGGACTACGCGGAGAAGAACCCTCTGCGCTACAAGTACTACCGCTTCGGCTGTGGCCGTGACAAACGCGTCGAAGAGCTGTGGGGTGACAAGGACTGGGGGTTAGGTCAAGAGCCAACGCCACAGTAAAGAGCGCACGCACTTTATCGTGTTGAGCACTCCGTCTATCGCATAAGAGCGCGAGACGCTTGAGCGCATTACCCATTCATCACGATACTTCGCCCTTCTACAATTCATAACTTACTCAGGAATCGCACTAACGACACGCCGATCTTTACTAGAAAGGTGGTGAACGGAACAGGACTCTTTAACGCCCATGAACACATCTACCCAGGTACTGGTGTGCACTGCACTACTCTCTGCGCTTACCGCTTGCAACAAACCCCCTCAGGTCACAAAGCCCGCAAGTTCGGTCATGAAAACCAGTTTAGCCTCGGGGGTGGATATCGAAGGTATGAATCGAGAGGCTCGACCTCAAGATGACTTCTTCGAGTATGCCAATGGCCGCTGGCTAGCGGAAACAGAGATCCCCGCCGCGGAAATCGGTTGGGGGAGCTATATGACACTTCGCAAAGACTCGCTGGAGCAATCTCGAGTCATCGTCGAAGAGCTGTTATCCGAAGGGTCCGATCTTCCCCATGCAAAAATGCTCATTGATTTTTATCGGGCGTGGATCGATGAAGATCAGGTGGAAGAGCTTGGAATAACGCCTTTAGCAGACGATCTTGCACAGATTTCCGCCCTCAGTACCCACGATGATGTCGTCGCTTACCTCGCAGATATGAACGCCGCTGGACTAGACGGGCCTTTCAACTTTTCGGTCGGGCAAGATGCAAAAGACTCCACGCTTTACGTGGTCAACTTCACGCAGTCTGGCCTCGGCATGCCCGATAGAGACTTTTACTTTGACGATAGCGATCGAGGTAAGGAACTCATCGCCGCTTACAAAGACTATGTAAGCACATTGCTCAGCCTCGCAGACATAGATGACGCAGAACAAACGACGGAACGTGCCTTCGCGCTGGAGACCGCACTCGCAGAGCACCAATGGGACAAGGTAAAAAACCGCGAAAGAGAGCTCACCTACAATGCCATCGACCACGACGAGCTCGCGTCAAAACTCGAAAACATATCCCTCGATCGCTTCCTTCAAGGCATAGGTGTGAGCGCCCAGCCTTATTATGTAGTGAGACAGCCCTCTTACTTTGACGCTGTAAACACACTCTTTCGAGAAACCGATATTGCGACCTGGAGAGCCTATCTCTCTACCCGCTTGCTGACCGCCTATGCGGCCTACATGTCGTCAGACTTTGTCAACGCGCGCTTTAATTATCAAAAAGCCGTCTTTGGCCGCGAAGAACAAGTGGAACGGTGGCGAAGAGCCTTGAGCTCTGTAAACAGCCATATTGGAGAAACCCTGGGTCAACTCTATGTAGAAAAACACTTCTCTCCCGAAGCCAAAGAGAAAATGGATGAGATGGTCGCCTATCTCATCAAGGCTTATGAAGACTCGATCCGTAAACTCGACTGGATGGGCGAAGAAACGCGAGAAAAAGCGCTGCTAAAGCTTTCCAAATTTACACCCAAAATCGGCTACCCCGAGGAGTGGGAGGACTACACAGCGCTGACGGTGACCTCCGATGACCTGGTGGGCAATATCAAACGAGCGCGTGTATTCAGCCACAACGAAAATGTTGGCCAGCTGGGCAAGCCCATTGATAAGAACAAATGGTTTATGGCGCCGCAGTCCGTCAATGCCTACTACAATCCAGGACTTAACGAGATTGTGTTTCCTGCTGCCTTTCTTCAGCCACCAAACTATGACCCCGCCGTCGAGGATGCTTTTAATTACGGCGCGATCGGTGTCACCATCGGCCACGAAATAGGTCATGGCTTTGATGATCAGGGTAGTAAACTTGATGGCGACGGCAACCTTATATCTTGGTGGACCGAAAGCGATCGCAATGAATTTGAAAAGCGCACACAGGGGCTGGTAGCTCAGTTTAACGCCTACGAAGTTAAACCGGGACTGAGTGTTAACGGCGAGCTAACTCTTGGGGAAAACATCGGCGATTTGGGGGGCACAGCTATCGCCTTAAAAGCCTACCGCATGTCTCTTGAAGGCAAAGAAGCACCGGTCATTGATGGATTTACGGCAGAGGAACGGTTCTTCCTGGGTGGCGCCCAATCAAGTCGAGTGAAGTGGCGTGAGCAGTTTTTGGAATACCTGATCAAAAACGACCCCCACGCTCCCGACAAGATTCGCGTCAATGGCGTCCTGTCCAACTTCTCTGATTTTTACGATGTTTATGATGTCAAAGAAGGCGACGGGCTCTACATCGCTCCCGAAAAACGGGTTTCCATCTGGCAATAGAGCGCTATCCTACGATGCTATCGGGGCATGCACTAACTCAGATCTTTGAGCTGCAGTCCCTTTCCCCGCTTAGCGATGTGGGCAAGCAACAATTCGGCAGTCGCCATAGCGTCGCCCAAAGCGTTGTGCGCATTGTGCGTAGTAAGCCCGTAGCGCTCTCGGCAGACTCCCAAACGCAAATCCCCCTGGGCAACAGGTCTCTCCTGACGTTGCAGTAACTTTTGCTCCAAGAGCAGGGTATCAATGGTTGGGAGTAACAGTGGCGCGCCGTATACGTCTTTCGCCGCGCAATCTAAAAACGCGGTATCCAGAGCCGCGTTGTGAAAGACCAACACACAACCGGTCGCGGCTTCCAGCAACATGTTTAGCGCCTCTTCGACATCTTCTGCGCCGCTCAGCTCGCAGTCTCGCAACTGGTGAATGGCCGCACTTTGCCCCACAGACCGCTGGTTGCGAATGAGTTTGTGAGCGGCGCTACCCAAGGCAATCTCCAGCCCTTCAATACGCACCCATCCCAGGCTGAGTAGCTCAGCCTCACGGGGATCAAGTCCCGACATCTCCGCATCACAAACGAGAAACTTTACTTCCTCAACAGGCAAACCAAGAGACGGTAGCGGCGTCTTCCACACCTTCGCCATGATGCCTGGCAAATTCGTCCGTTGAGACCAACGCCAGCGACGAAGCTTAAGTCGCCACATCAGGCCATGCCGGCACGATAGTTCTGGCGAACCGATGCCTGCGCTTCATCAATAATGGTGAACGCATCGCGAAGTTGTTCCTTGGTGAGCCGTGGTAAAGCACGAGGGTTGATGTAGTTATCAACCGCATCGCCTCGTTGAATTTGTGCGCACTGATGATCCATGCGTATCCCCTGAATAAAATGCAGCGCATCCGTCAGGTTCCGCGAATCGACAATCGCCATATGCCCAGCTTCGTTCAAGGCCTTTAAGCGTGCGCTAGTGTTGACCTCAGGCAGCCTTCTGGCCAGTGCATGAAGTCGGGCAATCTCAGTGACGGGTAACACGCCGCGCTTTTTTATATCGAGACTATCGCGGTGTTCGCCATCACGATCCACAACAAAACGCCGAAATACCCCCAGTGGTGGTCTATTGTCGAGCACGTTCGCCGCCAGGGCCGCTAGAAATATGGAGTTACTACTCGCCTCATGGAGCATGGCACTTTGTATTGCTTTCCCTAAATCACGATCACCATAAAGGGGCCGGATATCAAAGAAAATACTCACGCGCATCACGGCGTCCTCCGTGGGGGTTCGGGCCCAGCTTCGAACGGTGTCTAACCAACCAGCCAAGGGTAATCGCCATTCGTCATTGCTCGCCATGATGTTGCCGGGGCAGTACTTGTAGCCACACAGTGCAAGACCATCGCATACCCGAGTCGCTAAACTGCGATACCAATCCAGTTGCCCATCCGTAACGCTATCCGCAATCACAATGCCATTATCCTGATCTGCGCCCAGCAACTGCTCACCCCTCGCCTGGGAGCCGAAACTGAGCCATGCCCAGGGAGCCGGCGCTTTCCCAAGATCAGCCTCCGCGAGTTGTATCAGGCGTATAGCCACCGCGTCGGAGATCGCGGTAAGAATCTGCGAGACCTGCGTTGCTCGCATACCGCCACTGACCCACTCCACCATAAGGTTGCCCATAGACCCAACGAGTGTCTGGATACCTTCAACACTGTCTTGACGGGCGATATGACTTACCAGGTAAACCGGGTCGTTCTTTTTCGCAACGATGAGATCAGACGTGGTTACGATTCCCGCCAATCGGCCATCCTCTAGCACCGGAAGATGATGGAAGCGCCGCTGGGTCATCATCAGAGTCGTCTCGAAAAGCGAATCATCGCTGGAGATCGTCTCGGGGTCCGGCGTCATGACCTCTCCTACGAGCACGCCCCCATCGAGGCCCTCCGCCAGAACGCGGGTGCGCAAATCACGGTCCGTTAATATCCCGACCAGGGCCTCGCCCCTAACAATGAAGGCGGACGATACTCGACGCTCAGCCATCAAAGTTGCGGCGTGCATGACCGTGTCATGGGGCGCCACGGACAAGATGTCGCGGGTCATCACCGAGCGCACCGGGGCAAGCATGGCATTGGGTTCGGGCTGGTAACGGGCCGCCCGACGTAATCGTCGACTGCGCTGCCCACTAAAGTATCGGTCAAAGGCACGGTTAGCACCCCGGAGGGATTGGTAAGCATCGTCGGGGAGCCGATAAATCAGCGCATCTTCTATAACCAGAGCACACACTTGCCCACCATCCGCATTTAAACCGCTAATGCTAAAACTCTCCCCCTCTCCAAGGCGATCTAATAGCTTGTTATCACCATCTCGGATGTCCACGGCCCCGCTTCGCAAAACCCTCAGGCCCGAATAAGCGTTGTCCCTGGAAAAGCGTTCACCATGGGGGTGATAGGAAACCTGTATAGCGGATACTGCTTCCGCTAGCTCTTCATCACTTAACTCGTTAAACGGAAGCGAGCCTCGAAGAAACTCCTCTGCCGCGTCCAATTCAGAGGAACCCGGGTTTTTCGGGGGTCTTGTCAAAACTAGCCCTCTTCCTGCATAAAGAGCGTGGAGGCATCAGCGAAATAGCCGCTATCCTCGATAGATACAACGACACGAATACGCTCATCAGCCCCGGGAATGTTTGTCAGGGGCAAACGCCACTTCAGACCTTCTGCATCGGCAGCCTGCATGGGCCGGGGACCCGGGTCGCTTTGAGGGTGAGACACCGACATCAGTACCGCTTCGACCGCATGAGAAGTGGTGAGCTCCAGCGCCAAGCCCACCGACTCATCCAGACGTAAGGCAAGCTTAACGTCCTGATTCTCAAGCTCGCACATACCGCTTGCATAACGGCAGTTACTTTTTTCCACCAGAGGATAAGCCACTCCGGGTTTGGCTGGTTCCGCTTGCTCGCCGGTTAAACTCCCCACCGCAAACCAGGCCATGATCGACAACACCGGTGCCACGAGAAGTGCAACTACCACATGCTTGTTCGTAAACATTCAAACTCCTTTGATCCTGGTTAGACACCCAGTCTACAGACAAGAAAACAAAAAAAGGGAGGCACCGTCACCGGGCCTCCCAACTGTGAACCTGTCAGTTACAACAGCCCTTGTTAATGATCAATCGCCGCTTCTGCCCCTGCGGGTACACGAATACTCTCGACCATGTCCCGGATTTCCGCTGGAGGCGCTGCTGTCACCTTGGACACTGCAATGGCAACTGCAAAGTTAACAATCGCACCTACAACGCCAAAGGCATTGGGCTCAATACCCAGGAACCAGTTAGGCGGCGTGTCGCCCAGGAACGCAGTCGACGCGATGAACATGATTCCCTTGTGCTGGAACACATAGAACAGCGTGATACCAATGCCTGCCAACATACCGGCGATGGCGCCCTCTTTGGTGATGGTCTTGCTGAAGATGCCCATCATAAGTGCCGGGAAGATCGAGGATGCCGCCAGGCCAAAGGCGAGAGCCACGGTGCCCGCGGCAAAGTCCGGAGGATTGAACCCCAGGTACCCGGCCCCTGCGATTGCTAGAGCCATGGCAATACGACTTGCCCGCAACTCCTGCTTCTCACTGATGTTGGGAGCAATAATTCCCTTTAGCAGGTCGTGGGAAATTGCCGAAGCAATCGCCAGTAGTAATCCGGCGGCTGTAGATAATGCTGCGGCCAGCCCACCTGCAGCGACCAGAGCGATAACCCAGTTAGGCAATTGAGCAATCTCCGGATTAGCCAGAACGATGATGTCCCGGTCGACCTTCACAAGCTCATTCTTACTTTCGTCCGCGGTGTACTGCATGCGGCCATCGCCGTTCTTGTCTTCAAAGGCAAGGAGACCTGTCTTCTCCCAGTTCTTAAACCACTGAGGACGCTCTTCGTAGACCAGATGGTTTCCGGCCTCAGGTTCGATGGTTTGCATGAGGTTCAGGCGCGCCATGGCTGCAACCGCGGGTGCAGTGGTATAGAGAATCGTGATGAAAATCAGCGCCCATCCAGCCGAAGAGCGCGCATCGCGTACTTTCGGTACGGTGAAGAAACGGATGATAACGTGCGGCAGACCCGCAGTTCCGAACATCAATGATGCGGTATAGGCAAACATGTTAATGCCCGAGATTCGAACGTCGGTGGTGTATTCGCGAAAGCCTAGTTCCACGACCACCTGGTCCAGCTTATCCAGAAGAAACGTGTCCGTTCCCACCAGCGTACTCCCTAACCCCAGTTGCGGAATGGGATTACCCGTAAGCTGAAGACTGATAAAAATCGCTGGAATCGTGTAGGCCAGAATAAGCACGCAGTACTGAGCTATCTGCGTGTAAGTAATGCCCTTCATGCCGCCGAGCACCGCGTAGAAGAATACGATACACATGCCGACCAGCAGCCCCGTGTTGTAATCAACTTCCAGAAAGCGGGAAAAAGAAACCCCGATGCCTTTCATCTGACCTATCACGTAGGTTACTGAACAGATAATCAGACAGACCACAGCAACCACGCGCGCAGTTTGCGAATAAAAGCGATCTCCGATGAACTCCGGTACGGTGAACTTCCCGTACTTGCGAAGATACGGTGCCAGCAGCATCGCCAGAATCACGAAGCCACCGGTCCACCCCATGAGGAATACCGAACCACCATATCCCATAAAGGCGATAAGCCCCGCCATACCAATGAACGACGCGGCTGACATCCAGTCCGCCGCAGTAGCCATGCCGTTGGAAATCGGATGCACGCCACCGCCGGCGACATAAAAGTCTTTGGTGGATCCGGCTCGAGCCCAGATAGCAATGCCGATGTACATGGCGAAGGTAATGCCAACTACGATGTAAGTGAGTGTTTGAAGTTCCATTGCGAGGCCCCCTAGTCTTCTTCGACGCCGAACTCGCGATCAAGTGCTTCCATTCGCGAACGGTAAATGAAGATCAGAACCACGAAAACGTAGATCGACCCCTGCTGTGCAAACCAGAAACCAAGCTTGTAACCACCGATTTGAATTTGATTGAGGACATCTACAAACATGATGCCGCAGCCGTAGCTAACAACGAACCAGACCATCAACAGCTTTACCATCAGCGACAGATTTCGCTTCCAGTACTGCTTAGCCTGCTCCTCGGTCATTTTCTTGACCATCTAACACCTCCCCGGTGCTCGTAAGTATTTTTATCGTTAGTGCCCGCGACTTTAACAAAGCACGAGCCCAGTGCCTCTTGAACTTTGGTCTATAGCCTCAGAAGACATACTTCGCCGCAAACTGAAGCCGGTACATGTCGCCGTCCCGTCCGTCTTCCAACTCCTTGACTCCGTACAACAGCTCTCCGCCCAGGAGCAGCTTTGGCGTAGGTAGATAATTAAGGTTGACGTGCATGGACCGATAGTACTTCGCAAGACTCCCCGCAGCATCATAGTCGGCGAGACTGGGGTTACTGGCCTGCGAGGCTGACAAGGAAATATTGCTGCGCCAATGATCTGACCAGTAGTGTCTGTATGCGATGAACCCACCCCACTGGTCAATGGTGTCGATATCGCCATTGGCATCGATATAGCCGTCGTTAAAAGAGTTGAGCCCCATATAGCGACCTAGTGCATCACCGTAACTCGCCATAAAACGCAGGTCATCGCGCCCGAGGTTCCATTTGCCCGCCAGAGAAAGTCCGTAGCCATAGGTCTCATCACTCGCCACCTCTTCACTCGCTATAGGCCTCTTCTCGTAGCTCAGTTGTCGGCCTATGGCTGCGATGGACCAATTCAATGTGCCCGCTTGCGCATCGTAGCGCGCCACAAGATCGGGCATCAGTTGACCATCCACCACAAGAGAGCCACCGCCGGGCATATTTACCCGGGTTGTCTGGTTCTCCACCGCAAGCTGCAGAGGGCCACTTGTCCAACGAATCATGGGCTGACGTTCAAACACCGTCCCTACAGGTCCTACAAAATCGATAAGGTCCGGGAGGGCCCCCACATTGAAAAATGTTGACCAGGCCTGACCCGCCAGGAGACTTTTGTTCTCTGCGTAGTCCCACTTCAGATAAGCATGACGGATCCGCGAGCTAAAGGAGTTCGATACACGCTCATCGCCCTGTCCCGAGAGAATGAAATCAAGCTCGATGAACGATGATATTTTTCCAGCGTCTGTCCCCGTTTCGGTACCAAAATAGAAACGTGAAGACTTCGCATGAATATTAGTACTGGTGTAGGAATCACCCGACCCTGTCAGAGGTTCGACCGGAATCAAAGAAGGGACAAATAAATCATCCATAACAGCGGCGGGCTTACCCTCACTGTAATCACTGGCAATCGCATCAAGCTGCACATAACCGCCGTATTTAAACTTTGTACCCTTTGCCATGGGGCGAGCTTCTTCGATGTCCTGGGTCTGAACTTTAAGCGTTTCAATATTGCTGGCGATGCTCGTTTTATTATTGACCACCAAAGACTTGAGCTCGGCGATCTGCCGCTCAAGCTCCGCGATGCGATCATCCACCTCCGCCGCTTGCGCTTGACCAAATACAGCGCCGACACCGACTAGTACGACTGCGAGACCCAGAGGCTTCTTCAAAAACATAGCTGCTACTCCAATTAGTGTTATTGAGCAGGCATGTTTTATCCCGCAAAACTGCCATGGGGCATTCGACCTTGGTCAAATTAGGGTCTTTTCTTCGACCAAAGTCAGTATAAAAACGAGGAACTTTTGATTTTTTAAGGCACCAACCCGTCATAGCTTTACTTCGGCCGGGAATACCTCACATTGTGGCTATGAGATAAAAACAGGTGTGTAACTCGATGAAATGCGTGATTGCAGACGACCACCCTTTGTTCAGAGAAGCCCTGTCGATGCTAGTCGCTGGTGGTGATATAGCCGCCGAGGTCGCGAACGCCGAAAACGTGGCCGAGCTCCATGAGCTTGTCGAAAAAAATGGTGCCCCGGATTTACTGCTCCTCGACCTACACATGCCGGGTGCAAGCGGTTTTTCTGCACTGAGCTGGTTTGTGGGCAACTTTCCGGATAAGCTGGTTATCGTCGTATCTGCCAATACCCAGCCGGACACCGTGCGACGAGCCATCGATCATGGTGCCGCAGCTTTTCTCTCCAAGTCTTCGGACACTGGGGTTATGACGCAGTGTATTCAGCAAGTGCTCTCCGGCAGCCGCGGAATGCACCCGGGACTCGATATCAGCAACACCGGCGCCAGTCTAAAGGCGCTGGATGTAGCTGAAGCCCTGGCAAGCCTCACTCCGCAGCAGTTTCGCGTCGCCTCGATGCTTGTCGAGGGTTTGCTGAATAAAAAAATCGCCTATGAACTCGGCGTAAAGGAAGCGACGATCAAAGCACATATGACTGAGGTTTTTCGAAAACTGGGGGTGCAATCCAGAACACAGGCAGTGCTGGCGATTGGCAACTTGCCCGTTACGCAGGGCGCGGAGGCGGAAGCGACTTCGTAAAAAATCCGAGGGCCGAAGAGACTCGCGGACAAAGCAATGAGGCTCACCCAACCGCTGTGCCCCTAAAGCGAAGTAGACGCCTCCGTCGCCAGGGCAATAATCAGCGCTTTAAGACGCTCGGGATTAACCAGCTAAGGCAGTGACCGATAGCCCGCCTCTCTAGCCAGTTCACGAACATTCGCACCGTCGTCCGCGCTTACCATAATGCAGGGGCTACTCCAGCCGAGGCTTTCAAAAGCCCATTGAAGAGCATCGACACCGGTATCGCCATCATCGAGATGGTAGTCAGCGACAATGACATCGGCGCGAAAGCGCTCCAGCTCCGCCAGCAACGCCTGTCGATCAGCAACGGCTCTGACGTCACAGGCTTCAGCGGATAGCATCGCCGTCATAGCCTCACGTACCCGAATATCGTTGTCGATACAGAGAACACGCAAGCCCTTTAGGCGGCCCTCTACGTCGCCTGGGCCCTTAAGGCTCTCATCAATAGTTATCGGTCGCCCTCTGGAAACTGTCAGTGAGAAGAGGCTTCCACGACCGGGTTCAGAACTCAGCCGTAGTGGTAAGTCGAGTAAGCTCGCATAGCGACTTACAATCGCCAAGCCCAATCCCAGGCCTTCTTCTGACTTGCCGCTACTCCCTGGCAATCGTTCAAACTCCGCAAAAACACGCGCTTGTGCCTCCGCCGGAATACCGGGACCCTGATCAATAACCTGGACCTCCAGGGCACCCGCGCGTCTTCGCGCTCCGAGTAGTACCGAGCCTCGCTCACTGTATTTTATCGCGTTACCCAGGAGGTTCTGTAAAGCGCGGTAGAGCAGATTTCGATCGCTGTGCACCCACAGCGATGTACTGCGCAAACGTAAGTGCAAACCGGCCAACTCTGCCGCCGGTTCAAACTCCGTATACAAATCGCGCAGAAGTGTATCCAGAGAGAAGTGCTCCATATCGATCTGCTGCTTGCCCGAATCCAGTCGTGCGATCTCGCGTAATTCAGCAATGAGGTTTTCGGCACGTCCCAGAGATTGATCAATCTTTTCTACCAACTCCGCTGTATCGTGTTCACTTTCCGTGCGCGGCTTTAACGCGGCAACAAACAGACGTGCAGCACTGATGGGCTGCAGAAGATCATGACTGCTTGCGGACATAAACCGGGTTTTCTATACGCCCGCATCCCTCAGCTTGCTTTCAGCCTCGGCGCGTAAGCGGTTCTCTCGCCGCAGCTCTGCGTTAGTGTCCGCAAGACTTTGACTGCCGCTCGCGACACGGTCCTCCAGCTCGAGACGCACTTCTTCGAGGTGTGTCACCATTTCACGATAGTCGGTGATATCAATGTAGGTCGTCACAAAACCACCTCTGGGCAGCGGAACCCCGTGGATATCAATCACGCGACCATCAGGAAGCCGTCGTTCAAGACGATGCGGATGCCCCTGGCGCAGCCAATCCAGTTTCTTCTCCACTTCGTGATCAACAGACTGCCCCTGCACTCCCATTACGCCGCGCTCAGCGTTAAAGCGGTACAGCTTTGCTATTGGCATTCCCACGTAAAGGAGACGCTGGGGATAGGCAAACATCGTTTCGTAGCGCGTGTTCCAAGCGACCAAACGCATCTGCGCGTCGACCACCGACACCCCCTGGAGCATCGACTCGACGGTTGTCTCCAGCAGATCACGATTGAAGGTCTGCTGCCTCCCCGCCTCGGACACCAGCGACGCAAGGCCTGCAAAGTCGACCTGCCGACTCTCCGTTAACTCAGAAAAAACCCGGCTCGATGAAGCTGCCCCAATAACACCGGCCAATAATGACTCGGCTTCGCGGACCGCAAACAAGGGCAGACGGTCGGCTGGCAGCAGGCGTTGCTGATAACGCTCTTCGAAAGAACGCCATAACTCTTGCAGACGGGCTTCTTCCAAAAATGGCGGCAGGAGTGCGCGAAGCTGTCCTGCTCTTACGGGAGAGAGATTGAAGTCATCGCCCTGCCCCTCGTTAGTATCATGGGTATTCATAAACACAGCGGCTTGACGCTCGTCGGCAGCCGTAGCCTTATAAAAACGTGATGTGGCTACCAGCAGAAGGACATTCACACCCAGACTCCAGAACGCGGCATAGCTTAGAGGGCCGGGGCCCTCCCAACCGAAAATAGCCTGGGGCTTCAGCCAGTTCAGTCCGAATGGGCCTGAGCTTCGAAGCGTACTCTGTGCCGATAAAACCTCCGGCAGCACCAAACAGTAAAACCACAGAAACAGGCCTGCAGCCAAACCTACCGTAACGGCAACGCCGTGGGCTCGACGCCAATAGAGACCCGCCAGAAGACCCGGTGCAAGTTGCGCGGCGGCCAGAAACGACATGAATCCGATTTCCGTGAGCCAGGGAATCCTGCTCAACTGAATCGAGACCAGCCAGGCAGCCGCCAATATGAGGAGGATGGTAAAAGGAAAGCCACTAACTTTACAACCGACTCCAGAGCGATGGCGCTCATCATTCCCCGATGCCTCTCGCGGCCGTCCAGCCTTCGCGCCCCAAAGAGTACGGTGAACGCTCCGAGCACAATCGCAATGGCAAGTCCCGAATCTGTGGGACTCAGGGAGGGTCCCGTCGCATCGCCCGCAATAATCGACCAGGCCTGCGTCAGCGCTCTAAACTGCAGCGCTACGTAGGGCAGCACCGCGGCGGTAGCGACTACGGTCACTAGAATCGACAGTTTCTGACGCTTGCCAAAGCGCGCACCGAAGTAATCGGCAATCGATGTTACCCGGTGCCGGGCACCGAGACGCACCAAGCGACGAAGCATGGGCCAACCCAGGATGAAAACAAGTATTGGGCCCAGAAAGATGGGTGCATGACTCCAGGGCGATGCCGTAGCGCTGCCTACCGCGCCATAGAAGGTCCAGGAACTGCAATGCACGCCCAAGGACATCGCATAAACGAGGGCCTGACGCCGCGGCGAACCCGAGGGTCGCGACACATCTGCGCGTCTGTCTACAATCCAGGCCAGGCCGAACAGCGCGCAGATATACAGCACTGCGAGGCTCAGCAAGTAGGACGGCGAATTCACAGTTACAGCGCTCCGAAACTGCCCCGAAGTGAGTTTATGACCCTAACATAGTGGTCCGTGCCACCGGCAAGCTACAGATTCTTTAACTAAGGCTGCGTCGCTGCCGTACCGCTTCTGCCAGCCCTTGCAGCACCTGTTCAGTGGCTGACCAGTCGATACAGGCGTCGGTAATACTCTGGCCGTAAACCAGCGGCTGGCCCGGCACGACATTCTGGCGCCCCTCAACGAGATTGCTCTCAATCATAATGCCAAAAATACTCCGGCTACCCCGCGCGACCTGCGTGGCGATATCTCCGGCAACATCTACCTGTCTTGCAGGAATCTTTCGGCTGTTAGCGTGGCTGGCATCTATCATGATACGGGCTGGCAATCCCGCTTTGCTTAACATCGAGCTCGCATCATCTACCGAAAACATGTCGTAATTTGGATGCTTCCCCCCACGCAGAATAATGTGGCAATCGTCATTGCCCGTGGTTTGAAAAATCGCGGAGTGCCCTTGCTTGGTGACTGAAAGGAATCGATGCGGCTGAGACGCTGAGTTAATCGCGTCAATCGCAACCTGCACATCGCCGTCCGTGGCATTCTTAAAGCCCACAGGACAGGATAAGCCCGAGGCCAGCTCACGATGAGTCTGGCTCTCTGTAGTTCGAGCACCAATAGCTCCCCAGGAAACCAAATCCGCCACATACTGCGGACTGATGAGGTCGAGATATTCAGTGCCCGCAGGCAAGCCCATCTCCGCAAGGTCTCTCAATAGCTCCCGCGCCAGATGCAGTCCCTTGTTAATTTGAAAAGTGTCATTGAGATCCGGATCGTTTATGAGCCCCTTCCAACCTACGGTAGTTCGTGGCTTTTCGAAGTACACCCGCATCACAATCTGCAGATCAGAGCCATGTTTTTCCGCCAGTTCCTTCAAGCCCCGGGCATAGTCCCGGGCCGCATTGGGGTCGTGGATCGAACAAGGGCCCACCACAACCAAAAGGCGATCGTCTGCTCCGCTGAGAATGTTTGAAATAGCACTACGGGCACCCGCGACCGTCTGAGCTGCTTCGTTACTCAGCGGAATATCGCTGACCAGCGACTCCGGAGAGATCAGCTCATTGGTTTTAAGAATACGTAGATCATCGGTCACGGAGGGCATGATTTATCACTGTCGATAGCTAAAAATGGCGCGCAAGTTTAGCACGGTCAACGCTAGACCTACTGTCTGCCGCGGCGCGCGTACTACTGCCCCCCGCGACGCCGTCATCTGCCTCCCACTACCATGGGGAGAGGCATTGTGCCGCCCTCGCAATTTCTAGCGACGGTGATAGCATCATCCACAATTCAAAAAAGAGATTCAGCATGCGCTCCCACACCTTCGGAAGATTCACTACAGCTATCCTCGCACTCTTGAGCACGGCGCTAAGCGCGTCCTTCACGGCAACGCTTGCATCAGCGCAGAACCCGCAAAGTCCGGAATTTTTTAGTGCACTGGATATTTTTGAGCTGGAATGGGCGCTAAACCCGCAGATTTCACCGGATGGGCAGTTAGTGGTTTACCGGCGCATGGGCTTTGACATCATGCAAGACAAGCGCCGCGGCGATCTTTGGCTGGCCGATGTCAAAAAGAAAACTCAACGCAAGCTCAGCAGTTTTGAGGGTAATGAGTCCAGCGCCGTGTGGTCTCCAGATGGCGCACGTATTGCCTACGTACGCAGTGCAGGAGAAGGTGAAGGATCCGAGATTTACCTCCATTGGCTCGCTGAAGGTCAAAGTGCGCGAGTCACTCGACTACCAGAGACGCCCAAAGATTTGCAATGGAGTCCCGATGGCAAACAACTCGCTTTTGTCATGGACGTCAAAACCGACGCTCCAAAAATTGCTACGCGACCGGAAAAGCCCGAGGGGGCCAATTGGTCAAAGCCGCCACGACTCACCGACAGGATGTATCACGAGCGAGATGGTAGCGGTTATCTTGAGGCAGCCTTCAGTCACGTGTTTGTCGTGCCAGCGGATGGCGGAACCGCAAGGCAAATCTCCTCCGGAAACTTTCATCATCACCAGCCCAGTTGGACAGCCGACGGCAGTGGCCTGATTGTCTCGGGAAACCGCGCTGAAGACTGGGAGTACGACTATCGCAACTCCGAGCTCTACCGCATCGCCCTCGCTGACGGCGAAACCACGGTCATCACTACCACCGACGGTCCGGATCGCCATCCAGAATTATCCCCAAATGGTAAACATCTTGCCTGGCTGGGCTACGCCGACAAAAAGGAGGCTTTTCAGGTCACCCGTTTGAGAATCGCTGATCCGGACGGATCCAATGTGCGGGAACTCCTGGGTGAGCTTGATCGCAGCGTGAAGGCCATTGTCTGGTCTGCAGACAGCTCCGGGCTTTACTTTCAATACGACGACAAAGGACGCACTAAAGTCGCCTTTGTCAGCCTTAAAGACAAACTGAAGACCCTCGCGGACAACCTTGGTGGCACGAGCATAGGCCGCCCCTACGCGGGCGGCTCCTTCAGTGTCTCCAACTCAGGTGTCGTTGCCTACACGCACACGCGCCCCGAATATCCTGCTGAGATAGCCATTTATCAGCGCAGCAAAGTGTCGTTAATCACTCAGCTCAATGAGGACCTTCTGGGCCAACGCAGCCTGGGAGAAACTCGAGAAATCTGGTGGAAGAGTTCCTACGATCAGCGGGACATTCAGGGCTGGATGGTGCTGCCGCCCGACTTTGATCCCGCGCAGAAATATCCGCTCCTGGTGGAGAACCATGGTGGCCCCATTCTGAACTATGGCGAGCGTTTCTCACCGGAGATGCAGCTGTTTGCCGCAGCGGGTTACGTTGTGTTTTATCCCAATGCCCGAGGCAGCACCAGTTATGGCGAAGAGTTCGCCAACCTCCTGTACCACAACTATCCTGGGCAGGATTATGACGACACCATGAGTGGTGTGGACGCGATGATCGATCAGGGCTTTATCGACCCCGAGCAACTGTATGTAACCGGAGGATCTGCCGGAGGCATAATGACAGCCTGGATGATTGGAAAAAGTGACCGTTTTCGCGCCGCTGCAGCTATCAAGCCCGTTATGAACTGGTACAGCAAAACCCTGAATGCTGATAACTGGTACAACTACTATCACACGCGCATCCCGGGAACGCCCTGGACCAATCCCGATGACTACCTTAGGTTCTCTCCCATCTCCCTGGTGGGCAACGTGAACACCCCAACCCTGGTTATGGTGGGATTGGATGATTTGCGCACACCACCATCACAGGCGAAGCAGCTTTACCATGCCCTCAAGTATCGTAAGGTTCCGACTACACTGGTAGAGCTACCCGGCGCATCGCACTTCATTGCAAAAAAACCCAGCCAGTTAATCGACAAGATCGGTCATATACTCGGCTGGTTTGAGCGCTATCGCTGATTACGACTGCGGGGATAAGCCCCGCGCTTAGAAGCCTTAAGCAGCAAACCGGGATTCAAGCTGTCTGGGTGTTGGTCACCCAGCGAATGATGTGTTCTTCGAAATCATCTTCCGCAACTTCATTTTCGCTGACGCTGCGGCCTCGCACCGACATGCCCGACAGATGTACCGAGTTGGGATCTCCCGTGACCAGCGGATGCCACTCTGGCAGCGGCTTACCTGCGTCCACCAAGCGATAAGCGCAGGTATCAGGTAACCAGGCAAGATTCTCACGATCGTCGGGAGTAAGCACAACGCAGTCGGGAACAAGCTTTTGACGCGTCGCATAGCTCGAACATTGGCAAGTAGTCTCGTCAAGAAGATGGCAAGCCACATCGGTGTAGTAAATACCCCCGCCATAAGCGTCTTCGAGCTTGTGCAAACAGCAGCGGGCACAGCCATCGCATAGCGACTCCCATTGCTCCCGGCTCATATCGCCAGGCGCTACAGATTCCCAGAACGGTGTTTCATTCATGACGCGGGCCCTCAGGTCCCGGGCTACTGCAAGGGTCACGGGCTTGAGTTCTACCCAATACCAAGCGCACGGGCTAGTTCCTGGGATCGCGCACAAGCATGCGATTGTTCTGGCGGTCGATTTCAAAGAGATCAGTGGCTTTCACCAGATCACTGAGCCGACGGTAGCCATAGTTCACAGAAGAAAAAGAGGCGTTGTTATTGGAGATGTAACTACCTACGCGGGACATCTCTGCCCAGCCATCGTCATCGGCCGTTTGATCAACCGCCGTACGCAGGAGTTTCACCAAGGCGCTGTTTTGCCTTAAACGTGCCTTGGGAGTACGTTCAGGAAGCGACTCAGTTTCACCGCTCCCCTTTTTAGAGGGGATGAGGTTTTCGATGAAAATAAATGGAGAGCAGGAGTCGACAAACGGTGAAGGCGTTTTCTTTTGTCCAAATCCGTACACCGGAAATCCGCTCTCGAGAATCCGCAGTACCAGCGGCGTAAAATCACTGTCGCTGGTCATCAGGGCAAAAGCATCTATATTGCCGCTGTAGAGTAAATCCATGGCATCAATAATCATTGCCGAATCCGTCGCGTTCTTACCCTTGGTATAGGCGAACTGCTGCATGGGACGAATGGCGTGGGGATGGAGCTTCTCAGCCCACCCTGAGAGCGACGGATTATTCCAATCACCATGGGCGTGGCGAACATTCACCGTCCCGTGCTTTGCCAGCTCCTCAAGGACACCTTCAATGGCAATGGGAGTGACGTTGTCACAATCGATGAGTAGCGCTATTCGCTTGGTTTCGGACACCACATCCCTCCTCCAGAAAAGACTAAGCAGATGAGCGCACTGTATCGACTTATTGAAGCAAAAACGAATAGTTACGATCTACGCGCGTGGCATCAGCGATAGAACCCTGTATCCTTCGCCGCCCACGAACTGAAGTAACCATAGGAAGCATTTTTCCGTGTTCGACACCATCCGCCAGGACTGGCTTGGCAATATTCGCAACGACCTTTTAGCAGGCCTGGTCGTTGCCCTAGCACTCATTCCCGAAGCTATCGCCTTCTCTATTATCGCCGGCGTAGACCCGAAAGTCGGGCTCTATGCGTCTTTTTGTATCGCGGTGGTCATTGCTTTTGCCGGCGGACGGCCTGGAATGATCTCAGCGGCCACAGGCGCGATGGCGCTGGTCATGGTGGTCCTGGTAAGAGAACACGGCCTGCAATATCTTTTGGCTGCGACGGTACTCACCGGCGTTCTGCAAATTATCGCCGGCTGGGTCCGACTCGGCAGTCTCATGCGCTTCGTCTCAAGATCAGTGGTCACGGGCTTTGTAAATGCTCTGGCGATCCTCATTTTTATGGCTCAGCTTCCAGAACTCATAGACGTTAGCTGGCATGTCTACGCCATGACGGCCGCTGGCCTTTGCATCATTTACGGCCTGCCGTACATCACCCGCGCTGTCCCCTCCCCGCTTATTACTATTGTCGTGCTAACCATCGTCGCGATATGGCTGGATCTGGACATACGTCGCGTAGGTGACATGGGGGAACTGCCCGACAGCTTGCCAATATTTCTTATTCCGGAAGTACCTCTGAACTGGGAAACGCTCGGCATCATTTTTCCCTACGCACTGACATTGATGGTGGTGGGACTTTTAGAATCCTTAATGACCGCCACTATCGTTGACGATCTCACGGACACCAAGAGCAACAAAAACCGCGAGTGTGTAGGACAAGGAGTTGCCAACATCGCCAGCGGATTCATTGGTGGCATGGCGGGCTGCGCCATGATTGGCCAATCAGTTATTAACGTGAAATCCGGCGGGCGAGGACGACTCTCTACGCTGGTCGCTGGTGTCTTTCTCTTGATCATGGTGGTATTTGCCGATGCCTGGGTGAGCCAGATACCCATGGCGGCCCTCGTAGCAGTGATGATCATGGTATCCATCGGCACCTTCAGTTGGTCCTCCATACGTGATCTCAAGGATCACCCACGAAGCTCCAGTGTCGTCATGCTCGCAACCGTCGCAGTGACGGTTGCCACCCACGACCTGGCCCGGGGTGTGCTCACCGGCGTTTTACTATCGGGCTTCTTCTTTGCCCACAAGGTCGGGCAAATCCTATATCTGCGCTCCATGGTGGATGACGATGGTCGTGCACGAACCTACCGCGTGTTCGGACAGGTATTCTTCGCCAGTGCGGATAGATTCATTGCCGCGTTTGATTATCAGGAAGTCATCGAGCGGGTTTGCATCGATGTAAGTCGAGCTCACTTTTGGGACATCACGGCGATCAGTGCCTTGGATAAGGTGATTTTGAAGTTTCGTCGTGAAGGCACCGAAGTCGAGGTCATCGGTCTTAACGAAGCGAGCGCCACCATGGTGGATCGCTTTGCTGTGCATGACAAAGACGGCGCTGATGATCTACTGATGGGGCACTAGGACGATGGCTATCAATGATTCAGAAAAAATCCTCGCCTGCATCGATCAGTCTCATTTCGCGGACTACGTCACCGATTACGCCGCCTGGGCCGCGCGACGTATTCAGGCTCCCATGGAGTTGCTGCACATTATCGATATTCACCAGACCCCCCCCTCGGGTGAGGATCACAGTGGCGCCATCGGCTTTGATGCACAGGAACAGTTACTGAGCAAACTATCCAGCGAGGACGAAGCGCGTACCCGCGCAGCCCGGGAAGCAGGCCGATTATTCCTGAACAAACTCAGGGAACGCGCGAGCGTTGTGGGTGCGCCACAGGTTGATACCCGGCAACGCTACGGACAGCTGGTAGAAACTCTTCATGAGCAGGAAGATGGGGTCCGCCTTATGGTCCTTGGTCGCCGCGGAGAGTCTGCAGAAGCGACCCAGAGGGACCTTGGCCGGAATGTCGAGCGTGTCGTTCGAGCCGTCAGCAAACCCATACTGACAGTCACCGAGGGTTTTCGAGAACCGGAACGGGTAATGTTCGCCTTTGATGGCAGTGCCGTTACCCGGCGGGGAATCGAAATGGTCGCAAACAGCAAGCTGTTCCGTGGCTTACCTATCCTGCTGCTGATGTCCGGCAAGGTAAACCCTGATGGATCCAAGAAACTCGATTGGGCAGAAAAGAAACTAAGCGATGCTGGCTACAGCGTTACCAAACGACTGCAACCAGGCGATGCCGAAGCGGTCATTGCCAAAACCGTACAAGACGAATCTATCGATCTTCTGATAATGGGTGCTTTTGGCCACTCGCCTCTGCGCACCTTGCTGTTTGGCAGCAAGACCGCTGACCTATTGCGCTCGTCGGGCATTCCCACTCTGCTTCTTGGCTAGCCACGCTCTCCAGACAAAACAGGAACGACGACCATGACAACGATCAAATACTACTCATGGAGCCAGATTTTCTTCAGATTCGTCGCTTTTGTCTTTAGCCTGAGTTTTACCGTCAGCATCGCAGCGCTGGAGCTCCTTCCCGTTGACGGACAGTTCACCATCGATAACTTCAGCTACGAAGATGGCAGCACCGAGTCCTTAACCCAACACTATCGTACTCTGGGGACTCCCCGACGTAACGCCGAGGGCGAAGTGACCAACGCCGTACTAATCATGCACGGCACTACGGGCAGCGGTGCAGGATTCCTGCGGGACAAATTTGCAGCTGTGCTGTTTAGCAGTGGAGGAATTCTGGACGCTTCCCGCTATTACATTGTGCTTACGGATGCGATAGGACATGGACAGTCGAGCAGACCCAGCGCCGGGTCCGCGGCAGCCTTTCCAAAGTACAGCTATAACGACATGGTGCGCTCGCAACACAAACTCCTGACGGAGCACTTAAACATCAATCACCTGCGCCTGGTCACGGGCACATCCATGGGTGGCATGTTGAGCTGGGTCTGGGGCTATGAACATCCGGACTATATGGATGCGCTCATGCCCTTGGCCAGCCTGCCGGTGGAAATCGCGGGCCGCAATCGCATGATGCGAAAGATGATTATTGATGGCGTGAAAAATGACCCTGACTACCAGGATGGGTTCTACAGCGCCCAACCCGCCGGTCTTCGCGAAGCGCTGTATCCCTTGATCTTTATGGTTTCCAGCCCGCTAAACTATCAAGCAGTCGCTCCCACACGCGTCGCTGCCGAAACCATGCTTGAGGCCGCTCTCGATCGCTATAGCGCCGCCATGGATGCAAACGATCTCATCTATGCCTTTGACGCGTCACGAGACTACAACCCCGCACCGCGGCTTAAGGACATCACAGCCCCGCTACTGGCTATCAACTCTGCCGATGACCAGGTAAACCCTCCGGAGCTTATGCTCCTGGAATCTCATATCAAACAGGTGCCCCAGGGCAAGGCTGTCACCTTGGGTATTACAGAGCTGACTCGCGGCCATGGCACTCATTCTCTGCCCAGTATCTGGGGGCCTTATCTGGCGCGTTTTCTTGAGGCAACGGAACCTGAACCCCGTTCGCCCAGAGACTATAGCGCGCTAGCAGACCCCAATGCCGAGATCTGGTCGGCACGCGCTCCCGATACATTCACGGCGCGCTTTGAAACCACAGAGGGTGGCTTTAGCGTTGCTGTTGAGCGGGATTTGGCGCCTCTCGGAGCCGATCGTTTTTACCAACTGGTGAGCGCGGGATACTACGATGGTGTCCACATTAATCGTGTTGTTCCAGGATTTATTGCGCAATTCGGTGTTCATGGCCAGCCGTCTATTCAGCAAACCTGGAAAGAGCAAATGATTCGGGATGACGAGGTTCGCAGCAGTAACGTGCGAGGCAGCATAGCGTTTGCCATGACCGGGCCAGATACTCGCAGCACGCAAGTGTTTATTAACACTGTCGACAACACGCGACTCGACGATGGGGGGTTCGCGCCCTTTGGTTCGATCTCAGATGGAATGGAAGTGGTAGATCGTCTGTACGGACTTTATGGCGAAAATGCCGGCGGCGGCCTTCGCGGCGGCAAGCAGGGTCCCATAGAAAGAGGCGGCAGCGAGTACCTGAACGACAACTATCCCCTCTTGGATTTCATTACCCGCGCTACGGTTCAGTAGACGCCGCGGAAAAGGCGAGATCTGGCTATCTCAGAGCGCTAGTCAGAAGGATAGATAGTGACCCGTCCGATTCGGTTACTGCTACTTTGATGTATCAGCAGTTCTCCTTCGCGTGTCACCCATACATGTCTCACGATGCCGACACCCGAAGGAATAGCCCAGCTCTGAAAACGCTCCGTCGAGGGATCAAAGCGCACCAGTGCGTCCGGCCGCATGCCCGATTCGTTGTACCAGACCACATCGTCAATGATCGCAATGGCATAGGGGTGGGACACGGCTGTTTCTTAAAATTGCTAAACTTCAGCGATTCACTTGTTTGGAGACCTGAATGCGCCCCCTACACTCACTCATGATCGGCCTGCTAACGCCGTTGCTCCTGGCCTCGCCCCTTAGCCACAGTGCCGATATCGAAATAGAAGTCGACTCGCCTAGTGCCGAAACCTCGATACCCGCAGCAACTGAGTTTGTCACCGAGCACAGCGGGACTTTTAACGGCCAAAAGCTGCGCTATCGCGCACGGGCTGGTGAGACTTATTTACAGGATGAGAACGGAGAGCCTAGCGCCGCTATCTTCAGCTTCGACTATGTTGCGCTCAACGATGGCAAGGACCGACCCGTAACCTTTGTCTGGAACGGCGGCCCCGGTAGCGCATCACTGTGGCTACACATGGGCACCTTTGGACCCAAACGCGTAGTCGTACCATCAGACGCCGGTCATGCCGGCGCCCCGCCCTACCCGATAGTGGACTCAACAGAGACCATCCTGGACGTCACAGATCTGGTGTTCGTAGATCCGGTAGGCACCGGCTTCTCTCGAACTTTGGGAGAACATGACGGCAAGGAATTCTGGGGATTAACCGAAGACGCGGAATCGATGGCCGCTTTTATTCGTCGCTGGCTGAATGAGAATAATCGCTGGAACTCCCCCAAGTTTTTATTAGGGGAGAGCTATGGAACTACCCGTGCCGCGCTAGTTGCCGACATACTCGAAACTGAACACCGCGTGGCACTCAACGGGATCGTGTTTATCTCGCAGGCGCTCGACTATGCTGGCTCTACCCCTTATGTCGCTGACAACCTCATTTCGCACATCACTTATGTGCCAACCATGGCGGCCACCGCCTATTACCATGAGCGTATTGATGCCCAGGGTGCCAGCCTTGAGGAATGGGTTCAGAGCGCACGGGAGTTCGCGGTAGATGAACTGCTTCCCGCTCTTTTTAAAGGCAACACCCTTGATGCTGAAGATCGATTGCGGGTCCGTGACGAGCTCGCTCGCCTCACCGGTCTGACGCCCGAGTACGTTGAGCGTGCCAACCTACGAGTTCGCGGCAACCGTTTTGCTAAGGAACTCTTACGCGATGAAGGGAAAATTGTCGGCACCCTGGATGGTCGCTATATCGGTGACCCGGTCGATGACCTGACGGCACGAGCCGACTTTGATGCGGCAAGCAATGCTATTTCCGGTGCCTACAAAGCCGCGATCATGAGCTATGTGCAAAGTGACTTGGCGGTTAATTGGGATCGAAGGTATCTTTCACCCGCTGACCCCAGGCTCAGTGACGAGTGGAACTGGAACCCCAAAGGACGAGATGCAGACTGGGAACCCCACTGGGTTAACACCTCGCACAATCTTGTAAGCGCGCTCGAAGCGAACCCAGGGCTAAAGGTGCTTGTCGCCTCAGGCTACTACGACCTGGTCACCCCGTTCTTCGATGCGGAATATACGCTGAATCGCTATGGCATCACGCCGGACCGTGTCGACTATCGCTACTACGGCGGCGGCCACATGATGTATGTCAACGAAGACGCGCGACTGGAGTTACTCAGGGATGTACGCGCGTTTCTGGAAGAGCAACTACGCTAGTCGCTATGCAGAAGCCGGCGCGAGAAATCGCTGCCGGCTTCCTCAAGCATGAGCTTTAAAGGCGACTGCAGCGTGTTAGCTGCGCTCGCCGACCCTCGCAGGGAAGCGCCAAGCCCCGTAGCAAGCATGCGTTGGTAATAGGGAAGTTCCCGTCGATATCCTGGCAGGTGATCCGCCAGCGCATCGTCACTGTCGAAACCCGTCATAAACGCATCGATCAGAGTACTCAAGGCGTTTTGAAGACGCGGATTTTCTGCCATGGCCTCATCGGGCGTGATCGCCCAGGTCATGTCTGGTCTCAATTCGCAGGTACCCAGGCAGTCACCGACTTCACGATCTCCCCACTCAGACGGCCCCACCAGTGATAGCTGCCAGTTACCCTCTCGCGCATACAGGTAGTAAATCTGCCCCAGAGCGGGCTTGAACTGAAATTTTGCAGACAGTACTAATACCGAGGCGAACCAATCGAAAAGTAGCTCGGCGGGGGCTTTAGCGCCAGCGTAGGCGGGGCGGGTCTCGCCCCAGTGAGCAAGCACTGGAACGACGCCCTTTCCTTGGGGGTTGGGATTCTTATGAGGATTGCGTGACATGGGGATCTTACGCGCAACGGTCGCACTCGGTTCTGCGTGTGGACAACTTTGTGCCGCGCTCTGCTTTACCTCACCGCCTGGGAGGGGGGCAAGGAACAATCAGGCTCCGCCCAGTACGTATCCAGCATCCGACCCACGGTATTCGCCTCAACTAAATGCGCCGCATACCAGGTATGCAGGCAGCGAATACGCTTGAAGTCAGCAATGCCTCCGATACCACGCTCAGCTAGCGCACTCCACTGCCCTCGACTTTCCAGTAACGCTCGCTCTTCCCTTTGGAGATAAGATTCTCGCAGGCGAATATGCTCTTGATGATCTGCCTCCATGGCTCGCTGCAGCGCGGCATCGGCGTCAATACGCGATTGAAAATCTCTGATGCGACCATTTGCTTCCTCTCGATCGATACGAAGATTGAGCTTGGGGTCTATTAGCCAGAAAAGCGTAGGAAAGGGCTTACCTTCGACCAAAGACGCGACCCGAATAACCGCAGGCAGGCCATCTTCGTCCAACGCCGCTACGGCCCGAAACCCTCGGGGACGACGACCAAGACGCGTCTCTACGACCGCCAGCATTGCCTCGTCTACGGGGCTAACTTTATCAGTAGTACTCATGTCGCAAAGATACCCTCTGCTGGGGGCGTATCCCAGCCTTGACGGCGCGACTCAGAAATTGTCGGTGTTTGCATCACAGCTTTTGCAAGTCCCAATGTTTGACAATATCCGGACAGCGACCTACTCTGCTCCCGCCTTGGGTGCCTGTCGATACGCGAAAGTGTCGGGACAGGTTAAAAGGGAAGCAGGTTCACGATCATCAAGAGCGTCTGTTTTTGCTTGGTCTATTCCTGCGCTGCCCCCGCAACGGTAGGTAGTGTGAACGCACTACGAGCCCGATACCTGCCCTGGCAAATAGCACCGATGGAGCGGAGGGCTTCATTAAGGGTCGCTGAATGCAGTCCTCACCTGTCTACGCGCGTCGCTCGTAGACCGCAAAAAGGTGCAGGCGGTGTTTCGTTTCCTTGATCCCCTCCCTCAATCGCCCTTTGGCAATTGAGGACAAATACATGCACAACTCTAAGTTACCCAGGCCGCCGCATCCGCGCCGCACCCTGCCCCTAAAGACCTCTCTTGCTTTTGGGCTTCTCGCTCAAACTCTGGGAGTCAGCGCCCAAAGCCTGCTGGAAGAGGTAGTCGTGAGCTCTTCCCGCGTACCCATCCCTCTCAGAGAGGTTGGCGCATCAGTCACCATCCTCTCTGAAGACGAGATTATTCAGCGCGGGTTTTTGAACCTGCCCGATCTTCTTCGCACGCAAGCCTCCGTCGCGGCAACAAACAATGGCGGTCCGGGCAAAGCCACCAGCCTTCGTATTCGCGGTGAGGAAGGCTACAGGACTCTGGTGATAGTAGACGGAATTGATGTCAGTGATACTTCAAGCCCACAGGTCAGCCCTCGACTGGAGCAGTTATTGACTACCGGGATCTCACGCGTAGAAATACTTCGTGGCCCGCAGGGTCTTAGCTACGGCGCGGACGCTGGCGGTGTCATCAACATACATACCGCCACCCCGGGCGAGGGACTGGGCGGTGGAGTCGCGATTGAACAGGGCCGGTACGGGACACAACAATTGAGTGGCCGTGTAGGCGGCAACTTCGACGCCGTGGACTTTCTCGTCAGTGGCGCGGACTTTTCTACCGACGGCTTCAACGCACGCAACACAGACGCGGATCTACGCGACGCAGACGGCTACGACAACCAAACGATTCATGCCAGAGCGGGCTGGGACGTCAGCGATAGCTTCCGTCTTGAAGGCGTGGTGCGAAAGGTCGAGGGAGAAAACGCCTTTGATGGCTGTTTTAACGCCGCTTTTCTGCCTACTAACGCTTGCGACGACAGCTTCGAACAAGACAGCTGGCGAGTGTCCGCGGCGCTAAGTCAGGACCGCTTTTCCCATGAGCTCGCCTATAGCGAAAATACTACGCAGCGAGACTTTTTCGCAGAAGACGCGTTGTTCTTCAAAGCGGAGGGCGCATTAGAGCGTCTCAGCTACGTCGGCCAGTGGCGAGACTCCGATGCTCTCTCACTGGTCTATGGCGTTGATCGAGAAGAGGAGTCTATCGATGACGGCAGCTTTGATCGCGCCCGGCAACAGACCGGAGTCTACGGCGAATATCAGGGCCGCTTTAGGGAGCAGCTCACAGTCACGGCTGGCCTACGACATGATGACAATGATGACTTTGGCGAATATCTGAGCTACCGCCTCAGTGGCGCATGGAACACCGACCTTGCCAGCGGTGAACTCAAGCTCAAAGGCGCCTACGGCACGGGCTTTCGTGCCCCAAGCCTGTATGAAATCAGCTACAACAATGGCCCCTTTGCCGCACCACCAGCATCAGACACGGTGCTGAGCGAAGAAACCAGTGAGGGCTATGACATTGGCGTAGTCTGGGCCTCAGAATCTGGCATCTATCTGGAAGCCACATGGTTCGATCAGGAGATTGACGATCTCATCACCTTCGATGTGGTCGCTTTTTCCGGCTACTTACAGAACGCAGGGCTTTCGGACTCTACAGGGATCGAGCTTATTGCCGAGCTGCCTCTGGCCATGGGTTTTCGCATTTCCGGCAACTACACCTGGAACGAAACTACCGCACCCACCGGTGAACAGCGTCCCTTTCGGCCCGAGCAATTAGCCAACCTGCGGCTTGCCTATCTGAGTCCGACGTCCAAGATTAGGCTGGGGCTGAACGTCCGCTCCTCCGCCGAGGCCGTAGATACCCTGGGAAACGCCTTGGATGACTATGTGCTTTTAGATATGAATGCGAGCTTAGAGCTTTTCCCTGGCCTCACAATCTACACCCGCCTGGAAAATGCGCTGGACGAGGAGTACACAGAAATCCCCACTTATAATACTGCCGGGCAATCTGCTTACGCAGGAGTACGCTATGAGTTCTGATGCCAAAAAGGATGCTCGCCACAAGGCGGCTATGGAGAAACAAAAAGAGTCGGTTGATGCCTCTATTGCTGCGGCCGACATCGAGCGCGGTGTTGCCCTGCTTCTTACCGGCAACGGCAAAGGCAAAACCAGTTCAGCTTTCGGCATGGTCCTGAGAGCCCTGGGCTATGACCAGAAAGTCGGTGTCGTTCAGTTCATCAAGGGACAGCAGCTCTCGGGCGAAGAGATCTATGTTCGGGATCGCTGCCCCGATGTCGCCTTTTATCAAATGGGTACCGGATTCACCTGGGATACGCAGGATCGTAGCTCCGATATCGCGGCCGCCCGCACTACCTGGGAGAAGGCCTTGGCGATGCTTAGCGACTCCAGCTTCGATCTGGTGGTCCTGGACGAGCTGACGTATATGCTTTCCTTCGATTATCTCAGCGAAGACGAAGTGATTGAGGCCATCCAAAATCGGCCTGCAGAACAGAGTGTGGTTGTGACAGGTCGTGGAGGCGGCACAGGTCTCAGGGAAATCATGGACACCGTGTCCGAGGTGAAGGACGTCAAGCATGCCTATAACGCTGGCATTAAGGCCCGTCGCGGCGTCGATTACTGAGTCGTGTCCTATTCCGGTCTGGGATCCCCGTCAGCCTTAGCACTGCTGTTGCTTTTGGCGATCTTTGCAGCGCTCGTGCTGGGCGCAGTGCCTCTTAGCGTTAATGAGGTTTTCGCCGTGATGATGGGCAACGGCGACAGCCTGCACAATGCGCTCCTTTTGCAACTGCGTTTACCCCGTGTTCTTCAGGCAGCAGCCATCGGCGGCCTGCTGGCACTGACGGGCGCAATGTCCCAGGGAATGTTCCGCAACCCACTTGCCGACCCCTCCCTGATTGGAGTGACCGGGGGTGCATCTCTGGGGGGCGCCCTGGTACTTGCATTGGGCATCAGTGCAGGTGTGGGGGGTGACGTTTCCATTGCAGTCGGTGCCTTCTGGGGAGGACTCGCTGCCACTACCCTTGTTTATCGCATTGCGCGCACGACCGAAGGTACCTCGGTATCAACGTTGTTGCTCGCTGGCGTTGCTATCACCGCTCTGGCAGGCGCCATGGTCAGTATTCTGGAAATGACTGTTGATAACAGCACTTTGAGGCGCGTTGCACTTTGGCGTCTAGGCTCCCTGGCGGGGGCGAGCTATTCCAGCTTAGGCATAGCCACCACGGCACTCGCGCTTTTAACCCTCGCATCAAAGCCCCTGCGCGATGTGCTCAACGCTTTTTTATTGGGCGAGGCAGAAGCCGGACACCTGGGTTACAACGTCGACCGAAGCAAAGCCATCCTCACAACGCTTATTGCAGCGGGTATGGGCGTTACCGTGGCCCTGGCGGGCGCTATAGCCTTTGTGGGACTCGTGGTCCCCCACATGGTTCGACTCTATGCGGGCCCCGAGCACCGAGCACTGCTCCCTCGGTGCACCTTGCTTGGGGCACTGGTTCTCGTACTGGCCGATCTTCTGTCACGCACCTTGCTGGCACCCGCTCAGATACCTCTGGGCATTGTCACCGCGCTATTGGGCGTGCCCTACTTCCTGATTCTCCTGCGCCGCTACCAGGCGCGACTCGTCATCTCATGAATAGTCCACTACTGGAAATGCGGGCGGCAGGACTGTGCATCAAGGGCAGCACGATACTGAGCGATGTTAGCTTGACCTTGGGCGCAGGTACGATCCTTGGAATCGCAGGGAGTAACGGTGCGGGCAAAAGTAGCCTTCTGCGATTGGCCTGCAACGACTACTCACCCTCCAGCGGCGAAGTGCGTTTTGCCGGCGAGGCGCTAGGATCGATTGACGCCCAGCGGCGAGCCCGACGAATGGCCGTACTACCCCAGAGCATGGGACTGCAGTTTGACTTTACAGTGCACCAGGTCATCGCTCTGGGACGCTCGCCCCATGGAGACATGGGCGGCTCTGGTGAACAGGTGATTGAGCAGGTAATTGGAGACTGTGCGCTCACTGCCCTCGCCCACCGAAGTTTCTCGTGCCTGAGCGGTGGTGAGAAACAACGAACCCAATTTGCCCGAGTTCTCTCGCAGCTGCTGCCACACCAAAAGTCTGAACAATCTGCGCAGGACTTAACAGGACAGATTTTGATTCTTGACGAACCCACCGCCGCACTGGATGTTCGCCATCAAGAAGCTTTTTTGAGGGTTCTTGGTGAGCTCCGAGAACGGGGCTGCGCCGTACTTTTGGTAATGCACGACATCAATCTCCTGAGTCGCTGTGCGGATCGACTGCTGTTTCTCAAAGGTGGCAGAGTGCTATCGCTTGGGGATACCGACGATCAGCTTACGGAAGACTCGCTCAGCGAGCTCTATGACTTCCCGATAAAGATTCGGCGCAGCAGTAATGAAGAATCACTCCTCGTTTATCCAGACCCCCATGCTTCCGGTTTCTAAACTACGCTACCTTTTGCTGCCCGCGGTCTGGCTGCTCCTTGCCCTGCCCCACGCCCACGCTGCCGTCCACGCCAGCGATGCCGAGGGACGTCGGGTAGAGCTTTCCGCGCCAGCTACACGCATTGTCGCGCTAGCGCCGCATATCGTGGAGAACCTCTCTGCAATTGGTGCTCAAGACACGATCGTGGGCACCGTTCAGTACAGCGACTACCCGGCGTCGGCTAAGCGCATCCCTCGTCTTGGCGGCGTGGGCTCTGTGAGTCTGGAGCATATCGTTGCCCTGCAGCCCGACCTCATCATTCTCTGGGGGTCGGGAACGCCCACCGGTTTGCGTTCGAGTATCGAACGTCTCAAGCTGCCCTACTTTGTCGACGAGATTCGATCCCTTAATGAATTGGGCAATAGTTTTGAAGCGCTGGGAGCCTTGACGGGACATTCAGCAGAGGGAACGTTGGCAGCCCGGCAACTGACGCAATCTCTAACGCAGCGGGAAGCTATCCAGGCAGCTCAAACCACTGACGACCGTCCAGGCGTGTTCTTACAACTATGGGACCAGCCCTTGCAAAGTATTGGCGGCGAACACCTGCTAAACGAAGTTATCGAACGCTGCGGCGGCCAAAGCATCACCCGCAGCATCTCTGGTCTAGCGCCCCAGGTAAGCATGGAGGCTGTCCTTGCTGATGATCCAGCGCTGATCATCGTGGAGAGTCCAGCGCAGGCAAAACACTGGCACAACTATCCGAGACTTCAGGCCACGCGCAACGACAACATCGTCATCATCAATCCCGACCTGCTTCACAGACCAACATTGCGATTGCTGGATGGCATGCGACAAATTTGCGAGCGCATAGCCCCAATTCGCAACAAAGCCGACCTCAATTAAGTAGCCTGACGCTCACCGATTCGAGCGTGCTCAGCGGCATAGGTATAAACCACATCGGTACTGGAATTGAGCGCGGTCTCTGCAGAGTCTTGAATCACGCTGATAATGAAGCCCACCGCAACGACCTGCATGGCTATGTCGACAGGAATACCAAACAGGCCGCAGGCCAAAGGAATCAACAACAGGCTGCCCGAAGGCACTCCGGATGCCCCGCAAGCCGCCAGTGAAGCGACAATGCAGAGCAGTAATGATTGTGCAAAAGAAACCTCTACGCCTAGCGTGTGCGCCGCCGCAATGGACAAGGTGGTTATGGTGATGGCCGCTCCCGCCATATTGACGGTCGCCCCCACGGGAATCGTCACTGAATAAAGCTCCTCGCTGATTCCCAAGCGTTTCGCCAAAGCAAGATTCACAGGGATGTTGGCCGCAGAGCTGCGGGTAAAAAATGCCGTCACGCCAGACTCTTCAAGACAGCGAAAAACCACGGGATAAGGATTCTGTCGTGTGAGCAGCCAGACATAGAGTGGATTCACCAACAAAGCCACGATCAGCATGGCCGCCACCAAAAGCCCGGCAACGCTTAGATAATCGGCAAGCACCTCAACGCCGGTGGTTGCCACAGTCAGACAAACCAGGCCAAAAATACCGATAGGCGCAAGCGCAATTACGTATCGGACGACGTCCGCCACGCCATCCGCCAGGGTTTGCAGATTTTGGCGAAAAGCCTCCGAGGCGCGACGAAAGCTTAAACCCAGCAAAATGGCCCAGCTGAGGCAGCCCAAAAAGTTACCTGTCAGCAAGGCATTGATCGGATTGTCGACAAGCTTGAACAGGACATCACTGAGCACGCTACCCACCGCGGCCGGGGGCGCTCCATCCGCAGCACCACTCAAGGCAAGCGTCTGCGGGAATGCGCTGGACAATAAGAGCGCAACAAGGGCTGCGCTCATTGTGCCGACGAAGTACAGCACGAGGGTAATCAAGATTCGCCGGGAATCCGCAGACCGCTCATGGCGATTCGCAATCGCGGACATAACCAGCAACATTACTAACAGGGGCGCCACAGCTTTGAGCATGGCCACAAACAACTGACCTAGCAGCCCCAGCTCTGTGGCCACACCGGGAAACAACATACCCACCACAGCACCAGCGATAACCCCAATCACAATGCGCGGAACCAGACCTATTTGCGACAACTCCACAGCCTATCCTCATTCTGGAAAGGCGCCATTGTACGTCAGCGCTGGTTTTTATGATGCGCGCACTAAAGAAAAAGCCCGGCACGGGGCCGGGCTTTGGGTACTGCGCAATCAGTGCTTAGTCGAGCAAATCAGGCTGCTCCGCGACAATAACGTCATAGAGCGGCTGAAAGCTGAACCATCCCGCGAGATGCGAACCCACCTGCTCAGCGGTGCTGGCGGCGACCTCATGGGGAATAGGCTTGGGCGTGCCGGCGGCTTCGGCCATAAGCTGTGCCTGACAGCTGCGCTCCATGGTGACAAACCACCAGCAGGCTTCATCAACGCTTTCCCCAACGGTCAAAAGCCCGTGGTTTTGAAGGATCACAGCTTTATTGTCGCCAAGCGCATCAGCGATCCGGTCACCTTCAGATACATCCAGTACAACGCCAGTGAAATCCTCAAACACGGCGTGGCTATCGTAGAACGCACAGGAGTCTTGTGTGAGTGGATCCAGTTTACGACCGAGACTCGACCAGGACTTCCCGTAAACCGAGTGGGAATGCGCCGCCGCAGTAATCTCCGGGTGGTTCATATGAATGCGTGAATGAATCGCAAATGCCGCGCCATTGAGAAGGCCCTCGCCCTCTACGACATTACCGGAGTGATCTACTTTCAGCAGATCACTCACGCGCATTTGCTTGAAGGAGCGACCCATGGGATTCACCCAAAAGTGATCCGTGTGCTCGGGATCACGCACGGTGATGTGTCCGGCTACGCCTTCATCAAAACCAAACTTTCCGAAAATACGCAGAGACGCGGCAAGGCGCTGTTTGCGCTTGAGTCGCTCTGCTGCAACGTCATCGAGCACGGTATTCATGGTCACCGTGTCGCCTTGATTCATTACCAGGTCAGCAGCTGCTTCACCCATGGTCGTTCTCCTTTCTGTTTCGCGTGTAGTAATTCGATGTTATAGACTTTAGTCAATGCTAGCGCATGACCATACAACTCTCTAGTTGGACTCCCGGTCGAGGTGCGGGAAAGCGGGTAAGGATGTCTCTCCCACTCGCACCCCTTTTACGTGGGTTGCCAGCGCGGGGCCCACCATAGGCGTCACGTGCTGAGGACGAAGGTCTTCATGACACTCACTGCAGGTCATTACCGGCACTGTCTTCTTGCCACACTGTTGATGAAAGTACTCCACCGGCGCGCCATCGCCGCGATCCATCCATTCGTCGCCCCAGCGGCCCAGCATCATTAACACCGGGTACAAGCCCAATCCCTTGCGGGTCAAGCGGTACTCATGGCGCGGCGGCTTTTCACTGTATTGAACCCGGGTGAGGACGCCTTGATCAATGAGCTTACCCAAGCGCTCGGATAGCCTGTGTCGCGTAATCCCCAAATTTGACTGAAACTGATCAAAACGCCGCGTGCCAAAAAACGCATCTCGCAAAATGAGCAGCGTCCAGCGCTCCCCGACTACCGACAGAGCGCGGGCCACGGAACAGACCTGAAGATCAACATCATCCCAACGCATGGACTACTCCTCTGTTGGTCACATTAGGTTTTATGGGTCGCAGCGTGCACTTTCTCGCAGGCACAAAAAAAGGCAAGCCATTTCTGGCTTGCCTCTTTAGAAAATACTGTGCCTTATACGGCGACAATGTTCTCGGCTTGAGGACCTTTCTGGCCCTGAGTGATAGTGAACTCAACTGCCTGGCCTTCAGCCAGAGTCTTGAATCCAGAGCCAGTGATCGCGCTGAAGTGAGCGAATACATCTGGGCCGTTTTGCTGCTCGATAAAGCCAAAGCCCTTAGACTCATTAAACCACTTCACGGTACCGGTTACTGTTTCGGACATAACGTCATTTTCCTGTAAATAATAAATTAAAGCTGCGTCCAAGAGACACTCGATCAGAATGCCGTCGTTTGGAGGCGATAGTAGCCGCAAAAAAGACTGTTGTTAGAACCTGCAGGACGACGAACTACTGAGAGAACACGTAACGAAGAACATAAACATGAGACTTGCTTTTAGCTGCGCGCAAGGTACAGGGCGCTCTCCCCCAAGTCAAACGATTAAAAGCGCCCGCTAGCCCTAAAATCCGCTGGTTTTATCCTTTTACGCCAAAACGATTTATCAGCCCGCCAATGAGTCGCTCAGCCGCTGGTAAAAGCGCACTCCCGCGCTGAGTTACGATCACGCCGGGCACATGTTGTGGCCAGCGTAGAGGGGCTTTTTCGACCAGCTCTCCTGCTGTCAATGCGAGCCGCACATCTTCGTACATCGCCGCCATTATTGCTTCGGAACTTCTCAGCATTGAAATCAGCGGGCCGGTGTTATCCGCTGAAAGGAAGTAGTGCTGCTGTAGCGCATGAGACGCCCCGGCGTTCTCAAACTCTTCTTCGGCCCAGCTCGTGTACCACTGGGCAATAGGCCCTTGAATAACCGGATACTTCAGGTACTCCAGTAAATCCGGTGTCTTCGACTCTGTTAAAGGGTGGGTAGGCGCCATCACCACCCTGGGGGCAGTGAATTCCAATGCAGTCGTGTGGAAGCGCGTCCCAATAGAGTGATGAGGAAAGCCGACGTAGAGATCAAGCTCGTTACGCTCCAGTGCTGGTAACAGCTCGCCGGGGGGACCACTTCGCAGCCGGAGACTCAGCTGAGGATGGGCTTCGAGGAGTTCCACAAAGACCGGACTCAGCACTTCGGCGGAGATCATCGGATCAGCGCCAATGGATAGCTCGCCGATATCCAACTCACTCATCAACTGAATACGGCGGGAGGTGTCATCGAGTCGATCAATGATGATTCTTGCGTCATCCAACAGTACTTCGCCTAATGCCGTAGGACGAACACCGTCTCGCTGGCGATCGAAAAGTGCTACGCCGTAATGGGACTCAAGCCGGGCGATGCTCTGGGTCAGTCCCGACTGGGTAATACCAATGGCGTCTGCCGCTTTTCCAAAGTGTCCGTATTCAGCCAGCGCCAACGCACATTGAAGTTGTCTTAAGTGGTACATGATAAAAACCGTCACCGTTCTGGCTATTACATTTTCTTATTATATAAACAAAATGATTAATTTTATTTTTTACAGGTTTAATTGCAAACTGAAGACCGATTCAGAACATTCCAGAGCTTAATAACAATGAGCAATGTAGATATTAAGGACCTTGAGAAAAAAGCCCTCGAAGCAGCCATCGGGGAAATGGGCCGCCCCGCTTCGTCAACACTGGTTTTTATAGCCGCGATAAGCCTGAGCATCATCGCCGTTACCTGGGCCGCTCTCGCCGGACTCCTGCGCTACGGTGTATTTCTGGTTATCGCGTCCTATCTTTACTTTGCGGCTTACACACCGCTTCATGAGTCCGTGCACCGCAATGTGTCAGGAGGACGACCCACGCTAGCCTGGATGGACGATTTGACAGGCTGGCTCGCAGGAACAGTTACTGGCATCTCCTACACAATGCACCGCACAGAGCACCTGGCCCATCATCAGGCCACCAACGATTCTGAAAGAGACCCGGATCGAGTTTTTGGTAAGGGATTGCTGGGGCTTATCGCCGGTACTCTTTGGATTGCGCCAGCCCAATACCGCTGGTATTTCGGCCGCTGGGCGTCACTAAAGCCGAAGCAGCGACGGCGCTTTGTTTTCGAAACCGTCGCCATTCTTGGATTGCGGGTTTTGCCGGCGCTCGCCGGATTTGGTCAAGAGGTTCTCTGGTACTTCGTGCTACCCAACGTACTCGGCATCGTAATCACCGCCGTTTTCTTCGCCTGGATAGTTCACCATCCTCATGAAGACACCAGTCGCTGGGGATCCACATCAACGTTTCACGTTACCGGCGCGGCTCGCTGGCCAGTAACGGCACTGTGGCTTTGGCAGAACTATCACTCTATCCACCACCTGTACCCGCGGGTGCCCTTTTATCGCTACCACGCCGTGTTCGATCAAATTGAAAGCACTATGATGACGCTGGGCTCCCCGATCCATCGGCTCAATGGCAAGGCGCCGAACGCACAATATGAAGGTGTTTAGTCAAGAAAAAAGAAGAGGACTGCTTTTCGTAGTAAAGCCCGGCTATCGCTAGCCGGGCTTTGTTGTCGAGAAACCCTTCGCTTTAGCCGAACTGGTTCATCGTGTTGTCTTCGCCAGCGGCCTTAAGCGCTGCATCACCGGCGAAGTATTCCTTGTGATCATCACCCATGTCAGATCCAGCCATGTTTTGGTGCTTAACACAGGCGATACCCTGACGGATTTCCTGACGCTGAACACCTTTCACGTAACCCAGCATGCCTGCTTCGCCAAAGTATTCCTTGGCCAGGTTGTCCGTCGACAGTGCCGCGGTGTGGTAAGTCGGCAACGTGATCAGGTGATGGAAGATACCTGCTTCTCGCGCGGCATCAGCCTGAAAGGTACGGATGCGTTCATCAGCTTCCAGCGCCAGATCCGTGGCGTCATAGTCCACAGCCATGAGTTTGTCACGATCGTACGCAGATACGTCCTGCCCCGCTTGGCTCCAGGCATCAAAAACTTGCTGACGGAAGTTCAGGGTCCAGTTAAAGGACGGCGAGTTGTTGTATACAAGCTTGGCGCTTGGCACAGTCTCGCGAATGGTATTGACCATTTCGGCGATCTGCCCTACGTGGGGCTTCTCTGTTTCAATCCACAGCAGGTCGGCGCCGTTTTGCAGCGAGGTAATGCAATCCAGAATCACACGCTCTACACCCGTATCCTTACGGAACTGGTAAAGGTTCGAGGGCAGACGCTTTGGACGCAACAGCTTGCCACCTCGGTTGATAACGACATCGCCGCTAGCGAGTTCCGAGGCTTCAATTTCATCGCAATCGAGGAAGCTGTTGTATCGATCACCCAGGTCACCCGGGGTATGCGTTACAGCGATCTGCTTGGTCAGGCCAGCACCCAGAGAGTCAGTACGCGCGACAATGATGCCATCGTTCACACCCAGCTCCAGGAAAGCGTAGCGAACCGCACGGATCTTAGCGAGGAAGTCCTCGTGAGGCACAGTCACCTTGCCGTCCTGGTGTCCACACTGCTTCTCGTCAGAGACCTGGTTGTCGATCTGAATAGCGCAGGCACCCGCCTCAATCATTTTCTTGGCTAGCAGGGACGTAGCCTCGGCGTTACCGAAACCGGCATCGATGTCCGCAATGATCGGCACAACATGTGTCTGGAAGTTATCAATCTGGTTTTCAACAGCCTTCGCAGCCACTTCGTCACCGGCTTTGCGCGCTGCATCCAACTCTCGAAAAAGGCCACCTAACTCTCGGGCATCGGCTTGACGAAGAAAGGTGTAGAGCTCTTCGATGAGACCGGATACCGACGTCTTCTCGTGCATAGATTGATCAGGTAAGGGACCAAATTCGCTACGCAGCGCTGCAATCATCCAGCCAGACAGATAGAGGTAGCGTCTGTTGGTATCGCCAAAGTGCTTCTTGATAGCAATCAGCTTTTGCTGGCCGATAAAGCCGTGCCAGCAACCCAGCGACTGCGTGTACTGCGCAGTGTCGGCATCGTAGTTAGCCATATCCTTGCGCATGATCCCGGCAGTGTATCGGGCAATATCGATACCGGTCTGAAAGCGGTTTTGGAGGCGCATGCGCGCTGCATGCTCTGGATTGATATCTTTCCAGCTCTCGCCGTTGGTGGAAACAATGTCCGCCGCCGCCTGGATTTCCTGTTGGTAGGTCATAGATCCCGTCCCTTAAAAACAAATCAAATGGGTCAACCGCTGTCGCGGCCTCAGTAACGGGATGAAGTCTAGGACATTAGACCACTATAAGCCTAATCGATGTTTTGTATTTGTGGTATTCACTACGTGAATTATATAAGAGAGCTGCCCAAGGAGCCGCGACACCCTAGTTAAGCTCCCATCGATGGGCCCTCAGCCAAACAGCCGCCGCCAGAGCAATGCCCGCAAACGCCAGCCCCGCCGCTACGCTCAGCAGATCCAGGGCCATCCAATCGGGACCGAACAGATAGAAGCCTACCGCCGAACTGTCGGAAAAATGCGGGAAGTGGCGGCTCACTGCATTATCGACAACTTCGGTACCCAGAAAGATACCTTCTGCGGCGAAGAGCACAATGAATGGAGTAACTGCCATAAGAAACGGCGACCGTCGCGCCAGTGCAGAAGCACAGAGTAACCAGGCATACACTGGGGCGATAAGTAAGGCTGTCATGACCCAGCCACTCATGGGATCAAGCATCAGCGCCGCAAAGTCGATGTTGTTGACCACAACCGCAAAGGGGTCCTGATCCATGCGCGCGACCAACAACATCATCAGCAGCACGTAGGCCAACTGCAGTAGCAGGCTTATGGCAATGTAAATGAGCGGCGCACAAATCAAGGCCACCACAAACTTGGAGAGTACGATTTGCCACTCTGTCACGGGCATAGAGCGCCAGAACAATACGCTACGATCCTTTCGATCATCATAGAGCGAGCTAAGCAAATAATTCGCAGTTGTCAGGAGCAGTATTAGAAGCAGGATTCCATGCACAACACTGAGCATAACGTTGAGTTCTCGTCCCGAGAGCTCATCCGCCATATCATCGCCGTCTTCAGCGGTGGGGCTCTTATCGCTCTTGGGATTAAAACTCCACTCCCTGGAGAAGTTCCATAACTCCTCGGAACTGTCTTTCTCCACAAACACCTGATAACCGGGCGCCGAAGGAGCAGCGGGCGCTTGCGGCATGCCGCTGCCATCCACATCCTCGCCGTCTGATAGCACGGGCTGCGTCACTTCTACGATAGTGAACTCTTCCTCTCCGTCCTCACCAATAGTGATGGAGATGTTTACGTTATCACCACCTTTGCGCATCATCGCTTCGAGAATCGTATCTCCAATCACACTGACGCGATTGACCAAAACGACGCTACCGAGCATCAGCACCGCAAGCACCACGGCGGTGATAATTGGCGTCCAGAAGAGCGAGTTTTTGTATTCACGAAACTCGCGCTGAATCAGGGTTACAAACTGGGAAGTTTGGGTGGTAGTCATTGTCTATCCCCCCACCTTAGCTATAAAGAGATCCGAGACCGACGGCGTCCGCAGTTCGCCGAGCCCCGCAATCTCACCGGGACTCATGGACTCGAAGATGAACGCCTTGCCCCCCAGAATGTTTCGCTTGCCAATGTAAGGGAGCTGCTCTGCTCGGGCCGCGGCTTCGCCTAAGGCATGAACTTCCTGAAAACGGTCCTCAATATCCAGAAGTGACTCGTGAAGAATCAACTTACCGTGGTGCATAAACATAACGTGCGTCAGGATGTTCTGTATCTCTTCGACCTGATGGGTAGACACCAGAATAGTTCGCTCGCCATCGAAGTAGTCATTGATTAACTGCTCATAAAAACGCTTTCGAAACAGTATGTCCAAACCAAGGGTGGGCTCATCGAGAATTAGCAAACGGGCATCGATGGCCATGACGATCGCCAGGTGCAACTGCACGGTCATTCCCTTGGAAAGATCACCCACGCGACGATTTTGCTCAACATCCGTGGATGCGAGAAACGCCTCGGCCTGATCCCGGTTAAACCGCCGGTGCGTGCCGGTCACGTAGTCCAGTAATTCACACACGCGCATCCAGCGAGGCAACACCGCTGTATCTGCAATAAAACAGACGTCTTCCATCATGCGACCTCGATCGGCCATGGGCGAGAAACCCATGACCGACAGCTCACCCTCACAGGTCGTAAGGCCAAGCAGTGCTTTTAATAAGGTGGTTTTACCCGCGCCGTTGGGGCCAATTAAGCCGATGACATTTCCCGACGAAATTGACAAATCCACGCCATCCACCGCGCGAAGGTCACCGAAGCTACGCCGCAGGTCCTGCGCCTCAATGATGGTCTGCATTTACATTCCCCTGCATTGTCATAAGCTGTTCCATCACATCTTCCATAGTGAGCCCCAGCACCCGCACCCGGGCAACAAAGGCTGGTAGCTCGTCATCCAAAAACTTTTGCTGTTCGTCATCGGTGAGCGAATGTCTCGCTCCGGACGCCACAAACATGCCCAGACCCCGACGCTTCTCCAGCAAGCCCATCTCCACCAGTTCCTGGTAAGCCTTACCCACCGTCAAATGATTGATGCGGTAATCTGTGGCCACCTGCCGAACCGATGGAATAGCCTCCCCTTCGGGAAAACTACCATCCATCACGCGCTGAATAACCAGGTCGCGTAATTGGCGGTAAATAGGCTGTCCTTCTGTCCATTCCATAATTTATCCCGTCACGCGACCTAGTCGCGGCGACGAACTTCTCCGCTACCCAGCTCGACACGTTCAACTTCCGGTGACCCGCCGTAGACGACATCGCCACTACCCAGTATTGAAGCATTCAATTTCTCGCCGACCTCGCCAATGGACGCCGCGCCCGAGCCCACGATATTGGTCTCCGCGCGTCTGCTGTTCACTCCCGACATACGAATGTCGCCGGAACCCACGACATTTACCTCGATGGTGTCCACAAAGCCGTCCTCGGTCACTCGCAGATCACCTGAGCCGGTGACGATAAACTCTCCGGTTTCAGCCCTAACCGTCTCGACAAACAAATTGCCGCTGCCCGACACGACGGCTTCTAAATCTTTCACATCTATGCTCACCGCTCTGAAGTCACCGGAACCCTCGACGTCGATTTCAATTGAAGAACCTACGAGTTCAAAGGCATTAATCTCTCCGGATCCGTCTACGGACAGCTTCAGGGGAGCAATGCGCCGCGGCTCATCAAAAACAAAGGGTTTGATGTAAACCGTGCCAGACCCTTTGACCTGAAGTTCCTCAAGGTTTGGCATCACCACGCGAAAGCGCAGTCGATTCTTTTTGCCGCGGGAGTTTTTCCGCGCGCCAAGGACCAAGGTATCGCGCTTTACGTAGAACGGCTCCGAGTCCAGAAACTCTGCCGGGCCGCGTAACTGCAAGAGATACTCATCGCCCTGGTTGATTTCCACTTCGGCATCACCAAAAACCATAACCTCATCGAAATCCAGACCCTCCACACGGCGGGTTTCTTCTTCGGCCAACAGCTGGAGTGATACGGCCGACAAAGCAAGGACGCCGCTAAGGGCTGACATTGTGAGTAACTCACGCATCTTGAACCCCTTCCGCAGGATCCCTGCGGTCGTTACTGCGAGCTGCTTCGATAGCAAGGCCCGCAGGTACCAGGCAAAGAGCAGCGATGGCGCCGCCGCCCGCAGCACTCATTGATGCGCATGCGAGGAAGACTAATGCCGGCAGCAGCATGCGTCTTGACGTTGAGCCGGTCATTCCCTTGCGTAGGCTAATCATGATTCTGTTCCGTAGTTCCGTGGGTGTTATGGTGGACTATAACACCCAAATCCGCGTCTGCAAGGCACGAAAATATAGCAAAAAATGATCATTTTATTATTATATTTCAGTATCTTGCCTGATTTATATAGAAACTACTTTAGGTTTAAGCCCGAAAACGCTCCAGATTCTGTCGCATATTCACTGCAACTCGTCGTGCCAGTGTCAGAGCACGCTCGCTAGACGCTCCAAGGGGGTGTTTTTCGAGGGTATCTTCAAAGAGCGTCAGCCAACGCTGGTAGTGCTCAGGAGACAAGCGCTGCCGGTAGTCGACTTCACGATGACGCTGCATCATGTGCCGCTGATAATCGCTATGCCCAAGCAGCATCTTTCGCCAGTAGGCCTTGATCCTCGGCAGGTGCTCCACCAGATCGATCTTGGCTACGTCCAGAAACACCGGCGCAAGTAGAGAGTCTGCAAGTATCCTCTCGTAGAACGCATCCACGAACCGACCAATCTGCTCACTGGCCTCTGCATCGTTAGCTGGCATGACCTTATCGACGTTTTTTCTGTTGCTTGCTCTTTTTGGCTTGCTTGACGTGAGCCATCAAGCGCCGTTTTCGATTGATCTGACGGTTGGTCAGCTTGTTCCGCTGCCCGGCAAAGGGATTATCACTGCTACGAAACTCAATACGCAGGGGCGTACCGGTGAGCTCCAGGCTTCGGCTAAAGGTTTTTTCCAGGTACCGCTGATAGCTGTTGGGCACTTTATCGGTTTGATTACCGTGCACCACCACGCGCGGTGGATTGCGGCCTCCCGCATGCGCGTAGCGCAATTTTATGCGCCGACCGCTGACCAATGGGGGCGGATGATCTGCGACGGCATCCTCTAGAATCCGCGTAAGACGACTGGTCCCCATGGGCTGCATAGCGGCGGCGTAAGCCGCGTCAATAGAGCCAAACAGTGTGCCCACACCAGAGCCGTGTAAGGCTGAAATAAAGTGCGTGTCCGCAAAGTCCACGAACCTGAGCCGTCGATCCAACTCTGAGCGCACCATTTCTCTCTGATCCGGGTCCAGGCCATCCCACTTGTTCACCGCCAGAACCAATGCGCGACCCGCTTCCAGGCAATGTCCAAGAAGATGCAGGTCCTGATCCACAAGCCCTTCCTGACCATCCACCAGAAGCACAACCACATTGGCGTCGCTAATGGCGCTGAGGGTCTTAATAATGGAGAACTTCTCTACTGCCTCGCGTACATTCTTGCGGCGCCGCACGCCGGCAGTATCAATAAGGGTGTAAGGTCGCCCCTCGCGCAGAAAGTTAATGTAGACGCTGTCTCTTGTGGTTCCCGGCTGGTCATAGACCACGACGCGGTCCTCACCCAGAATGCGGTTAACCAGCGTGGACTTCCCAACGTTTGGACGTCCCACCACGGCAACCCGGGTACCTTCCTGCTCTTCTTCTGCAGTGTCGTCGACTTCTGGCAGCGGCACGGTCTCAAGTACCGACTCAATCATCTGGCGCACACCGCGACCGTGAGCGGCTGCTATAGCGTGCATCGATGCGATGCCGAGGGAATGGAACTCACTCACCGCCACATCGGGATCACGGCCATCAATCTTGTTAACCACAAGATGGAAGTCCCGACCTTGCTGGCGAAGATACTTCACCAGTTGCTCGTCCACGGGATTCAAGCCGTCTCGGGCATCCACAAGCAGTAGCACGATATCTGCTTCATCAATAGCGAGCAGTGATTGCTCGGCCATCACGGCATCGATCCCCTCCTCGTCACCGCTAACACCACCCGTGTCGATGACAATAAAGGCACGATCCTCGCTGCGCCCCTCACCATACTTACGGTCCCGCGTCAGACCGGATAAATTCGCCACCAGCGCATCGCGAGAGCGCGTAAGCTGATTGAACAGCGTCGACTTACCGACATTCGGGCGCCCTACCAATGCGATTGCCGGTAACACGCTGATCAGGATCTCGGTCTGATGTCGTAGGCGATGAGCTTTCCACCATTGGTGTAGACGTACAGCATGGTACCGTCAGCGAGCATATCGGCCCTGACCCCGTCCTTGCCCGGCCGAACCCGGGCCAAAAACTCGCCATCCACCTGAGACAGCAAGTGCAGATGGCCTTCAAAGTCTGCGACGGCCAAATAGCTACTTACGGGTATGGGTCGGGTTAAACCGCGCCACGCGAGTGCAGGCTGCTCCCAGCGAATCCCCTGTCCATTGCGTAAAAACGCCGTGACAGTGCCGCTTTCTTCGGTGATATAGACGTTGCCGAACCCCTGAGAAACGCCATAAAACGATGACACATTCCGCTGCCAGAGTTTGCGCCCTGTACGCGTATCCAGAGCGGCCATACGCCCCTGATAACTCGCGACGTACAACTCCGTACCGACCACCGCCATGGTGCCGTCGACGTCAACGATACGCTCGATCTCGGACCGGCCCTGGGGGATCGCCACACGAGCTTCCCAGCGCACAGAGCCATCGAGGGCATCAAAGGCCAACACTCGTCCCGTCGCAAAACCTGCATACACGACGCCACCGTCTAAAACCGGGGTACTGGTTCCCCGAATCGTCAGCACTGGCAAGTTGCTGTCATAGCGCCACATGCGCTCTCCGGTTTCATAATCAAAACCGTACAGCCTTCCATCGTAAGTTTGAACGACCACGACCCGTCCGTTGCTCTGCGGCGCAGCCAGCACCTCACCGCTAACTTCACTGGTCCACAAGGTCTCCCCCGTGTCTGCGTCAAGACGCATCACCAGGCCGTCGCTGCCGCCCAGAAACAAGCCATCCTCATAATGGCCGACACCACCGGACAGTCCCAATTTGAGCTTCTGCCGCCAGATCGTATTGCCACTGCTGCGCTCAATGGCGCGCACTTCGCCTTCGGCCGCTGCGACGTAGATGATTTCGCCATCGATCACCGGCTGGAGTTTATACAAACCATCGCCCTGACCATCGCCGACGCCCACGGACCACAATTTGCGGACATTCAGTTGCTGCTCTATATCCAGAAGCTCCGCAGGTTGCTGCGGATCTTCGTCATCGCCCATTTCAAAAAAGCCCGATATCGTTTCACAGCCAGCGAGGGTGGCGAGTAAAAACAGCAGAGCGATATTGCGCAGGAATCTCACCTCAGCTTGCCTCCGCTACCGCGGCCTGTAAGCGGGCACCGAGGTACTCCAATTTGTCTTGCAGGGTCTGTGGTACCGGGGCGCCCTCTTCAAGGGCTGCCAAAGCACTTTCATAGGCAACCAACGCATCCGCCTCCTTTCCTTGGCTCAAGAGTATGTCGCCTCTAGCGAGGGCATAGGACGCCACAAAGTCAGTAGTAGCTCCCTGCAGCATAGCGAGGGCCTCCTCCTGCTTGTCCTGGTCCGCCAATACGCGGGCGAGACGAAGCTGAGCAATCTGATAAACATCATCATTGACATCAGCCATAGCCAGCGTCCAGCGCAACTCCTGTTCTGCCAGCGATGGCAGTCCCTCATTCACCGCAAGTCTCGCCAGATGCAGGGCAGCAAACTGCGCGTAAACGGAACCTCGATGGCTATCCTTTAGCTCCGTGGCGATCTGCCGTCCAACAGTGGACGCTCCCTGCCCCTCCTCGATGGAGAGTGCCTGAAGCATTTGCTGGTATAGATTTGAGGCACTTTGCGCAGCCACTTCCTGACTCTTTTGCCAGGCTTGCCACCCAAAGCCCAAGCCCAGCGCGAGCACAACGCCGACCATGGTGCTGCGCCCGTTCTCTTTCCACCAACTCTTGAGCGCTTCAACCTGTTCTTCTTCTGTACGATAACTTTCCACGTGCTAATTCCTGCTTAATGCGATTGTTTTAAAAGTGATGCCACCGTCTCGGAAAGAGACGCTACCGGCAGACGCATCTGCTCCTGCCCATCACGTAAAGGTTTTACCGTTACTTCACCGGCTGCTGCTTCGTCCTCTCCCCACAAGAGCGCCAGCGCCGCACCACTGCGATCGGCTTTTTTCATCTGGCTGCGAAAACTGCCGCCACCTAACTGCTGAACAATACGCAAATGGGGTTGCGCATCTCGAAGGGTTTCTACGGCGGCTATGGCCGCCGTCTGAGCATCCTGGCCAGCTGCCACCACAAACAAATCGGGCACCTCAGCGTCTGGCAATTGCCCGCAGGCTTCGAGCATAAGCAACAGACGCTCCATACCCATGGCAAAGCCCACACCCGGCGTGGAACGCCCTCCAAGCTGCTCCACGAGCCCATCGTAGCGCCCGCCGGCGCATACCGTACCCTGCGCGCCCAGCTTATCGGTGACCCACTCGAACACCGTCTTGTTGTAGTAATCCAGCCCCCGGACCAAGCGAGGGTTGACCGTGTACGTAACCCCTGCCGTATCAAGATAGCTTTGCAGCATCGCAAAATGCTCTTTCGACTCCTCGTCCAGGTAGTCCTCCAGCGCCGGCGCATTATCAAGCAATGCCTGCGTATCAGGGTTCTTACTATCGAGTATGCGCAAGGGGTTAGTCTCCAGACGCCGCTGGCTATCTTCGTCGAGAGACTCTCGATGCTGCTGCAGATAGGCTACCAGTGCCTCTCGATAAGCGGCCCGGGCTGCGGAGCTACCGATACTGTTGATTTCCAGGTTCACCGCATCAGCAATACCAAAAACCCGCCATAAACGAGCAAGTAAGATAATCAGCTCCGCGTCCGCATCAGGCGTCGCATAACCAAAGATCTCGGCACCCATCTGGTGAAATTGCCGCTGACGCCCTTTCTGTGGGCGCTCGTAGCGAAACATGGGGCCGCTGTACCAAAGCCTGCAGGGGTTCGCGATCAGGTTGTTTTGAATCGCCGCGCGCACACAGCCCGCCGTACCCTCGGGACGCAGGCTGATGCTATCGCCATTGCGATCTTCAAAACTGTACATCTCTTTTTCGACGATATCGGTAACTTCGCCGATCGAACGACTGAACAATGCCGACGACTCAACAATAGGCAGGCGCACCTCGCCATAGCCGTAGCGCTCCAGGAGCTCAGCAACACGGCTTTCGAGAAACTGCCAATGGCTCGTGTCCGCTGGCAAAATATCGTTCATGCCGCGAATCGATCGCAGTGCATCCATGTGGGTATGTTGGTCCTGTCAGTAAAATTTGAGGGCTAGTCGCCGCGACCGCCCGTCACGATGCTGAGCGCACAATAAGCTTTGCATCAGCTTCGGCTCGCTCGTCGTCCAGTTTTGCCGCCCGCGCACGGATCACGCTTTCGAGGTGATCCACAAATTCCGAGTTGCTAACTTTGTGGTCAGGCTCGCCATCCACATAGATCAGGTTATTCGGCGTCGCCCCCGTTAAACCCACGTCTGCTTCCCGTGCCTCTCCGGGCCCGTTCACAATGCAGCCAATAACCGCCACATCCATGGGCGTGCGAATATCATCCAAACGCTGCTCAAGCTCGTTCATGGTCCCGATAACATCAAAGTTTTGTCGCGAGCAGCTGGGGCAGGCGACAAAATTAATACCATTACTACGCAGCTTGAGACTCTTGAGAATATCGAAGCCTACCTTGACCTCCTGCACCGGATCTGCCGCGAGGGAAATGCGAATCGTGTCACCAATACCCTCATACAAGAGCATGCCCAGACCAATGGAAGACTTTACGGTACCGCCGCGAAACCCACCGGCCTCGGTGATACCAAGGTGCAAAGGCTGATCGATTTCCTTAGCCAGCAAGCGGTATGCGTCTACCGCCATAAATATCTCCGAGGCCTTCACGCTGACTTTAAAGTCCGGATAGTCGTGCTTATCCAGAATGTCCACGTGATGCATTGCAGATTCGACAAGCGCCTCGGCGGTAGGTTCTCCGTACTTGCGCTGAAGCTCTTTCCCGATGGATCCGGCATTGACGCCAATGCGGATAGGTATTCCCTTGTCCCGGGCTGACGCGATTACTTCCCGAACCTTGTCATCCCGTCCAATATTGCCCGGATTAATACGCAGGCAATCGACGCCATACTCGGCCACTTTGAGCGCGATATTGTGGTCAAAGTGAATGTCGGCGACCAATGGCACGTTGGCCTGCTCGCGGATAGCCTTAAACGCTTCGGCGGCATCCATACTGGGTACGGAAACCCGCACGATATCAGCGCCGGCAGCCTCCAAAGCTGCGATTTGTCCTACGGTCGCCGCGACATCGCAGGTCTCAGTGTTGGTCATACTCTGCACGCTAATGGGTGCATCGCCACCGACAGGGACATTTCCCACGTGAATTTGCCGACTCTTTCGTCGCTTTATCGGTGAGTGCTTATTCATAACTGCTACTCTCCTGCTGTCCTGCTTTGAAACACGCTACCCGAGCACAATTGCGGTATCGCTTGGCCAATGCTGAGCTTTTTCTTAACAAACATGCCATCTAACCCCGCTCGTTTGCGTCGATAGATCGGCGATAGGCTTCGTAATCGGGAGATTCGGGATACAAATTACGCAGCGCCAGCGCATAGCTACTCTCTGCATCCGAGTCTCCGGTCATCCGTGCCAGTCTAATGCCCAACCACAGGCCTCGGGAACTCTGCTGCTGCACCAGATCCCGATACTTATCATAGTAGAGCGTTGCATTGCGGCTATCCTCAGCATCCACTCGCAGCTGCGCCACCTCCAGCAAAGCGGTCGTGTTTGCAGACTGCATCGCGAGGGTCCGTAAAAACGCTTCCTCGGCGCCTCGTTCATCAAAGAGCTTGAGTCTACACAGGCCAAGGTTCAAAAAAGCCTGAGGCCTGGCGCTATACAGGGTGTCTTTTACCACCTCCCGAAGCTGTGCTTCGGCCTCGCGGTAGCGCTCCTGGCCATAGAGAAACGCTGCATAGTTGTTTCTGGCACGAGAAAAAGTCGGATCAAAAGCGATTGCACGCTGAAAGCTATCTTCCGCTAGTTCGAATTCCCCGGTGCTCTGATATACCAGCGCAAATGCTTCGTAGACTTCGGGATTCTTGCTGTCGAGCTCCGCGGCTGCCTTTAAATTGCGCTTGGCATCTTCCCAGTTACCCTGACCAATGTATTGTCTCGCAAGCGACACGCGCGTTTCCATGGCCTTCTGCGGCGAAGGGGGCTCAGTAAAAACAGTCTCAGTCTCGGTCACGCACCCCGCAAGGGCGAGTACTACTATCAGCGGTAGAGCGCGAATCATGTACCTATCTCCAAAGCGGCTTCGGCGTTCTGACGATACCTGGCACTGCGCCGCGTTCTATCCACGACCTCACCGACAAGCTGTCCACAGGCTGCATCTATATCATCTCCGCGAGTGGTACGCACGGTCACCACAAAACCCGCATCCACCAGAACCTGCCAGAAGCGTGATACGGCATTGCCACTGGGACGCTCATAACCCGAATTTGGAAAGGGATTAAAGGGAATCAAATTGATCTTACAGGGGAAGTCAGCCAAAAGTATTGCCAGCTCCCGTGCATGATCCTGCTGGTCGTTGATACCCGCCATCAACGTGTATTCGATGGTAACAACACGCTTTTTGTCTTTCTGGGCGTCGATGTAACGACGCGCGCTGTCAAGCAGCTGGGCAATGGGATAACGGCGGTTCACAGGCACCAGTTGACTGCGAAGCTCGTCATTGGGAGCGTGTAAGGACACCGCCAGACTCGCTTCACTTACTTCGGCAAGCTTGTCCAAGGCCGGCACTACACCCGAGGTGCTCAGTGTGACGCGACGTTTCGATATGCCATAACCCAGATCGTCCATCATGAGATTCATGGCCGTAACAACATTCTCAAAATTGAGAAGGGGCTCGCCCATTCCCATCATGACAACGTTGGTCACCACGCGACCGTTCCCCGACTGAAACGCATCGTAGGACTTAATCGCCAACCAGACCTGACCGATAATTTCCGCGGCACTCAGGTCTCGCTGAAAACCCTGCTTGCCCGTCGAACAAAAACTACAGTCGAGGCTACATCCCACCTGCGAAGAGACGCATAGCGTCGCGCGATTGCCATCGGGTATCAGCACGGTCTCTACGAGACCACCGCCATCCACGTTGACTAACCACTTGCGAGTGCCGTCACTGGAGTCATGCTGCGACTCCACCGCAGGGGGGCGCACCTCGGCGATGTCCGCCAGGCGCTCGCGCAGAGCTTTACCCAGATTACTCATTGCCGAGAAGTCGCACTCACCTTGATGATGCATCCACTTCATGAGTTGCTGGGCGCGAAAACGCCTCTCACCCATCTCGAGGAAGAACTCCTCAAGCTGCGTGCGGCTCATGCCAAGCAGATTGATACGCTTGGCGGGCTCGCTGCTGGCAATGAGTTGGGTCACAGAGCCCTAGTCGCGATCACAAACTTCGCTGGAGGCGAAGAAATAGGCAATTTCCCGAGCTGCTGACGTCGTGGAGTCAGAACCGTGTACCGCATTGGCATCGATGGAAGACGCGAAGTCCGCTCGAATAGTGCCCGCAGCGGCTTCCTGCGGGTTAGTCGCACCCATGAGATCGCGGTTAGCGGTGACCGCATTCTCACCTTCGAGCACCTGGACAACGACAGGACCCGAGGTCATAAACTCGATAAGCGCCGGAAAGAAAGGACGCTCGGAGTGCTCTGCATAAAAACCGCCGGCAACCACATCGCTAAGACGCATCATTTTAGATGCGACAATGCGTAGCCCTGCGGCTTCAAAGCGTGCGTAAATCTCGCCAATGTGATTTTTTGCCACTGCATCGGGCTTGATAATTGAAAGGGTGCGTTCCACCGCCATGTGCGTTCTCCAGAACTCAATGTAAAACCAATAGATACCGCCACAGGATGGATATACCCGTGGCGAAAAAGTGCGCGGAATTATACGGACTTTGCGACGCTATAGCACCCTACTTGAGAGCACTTAAGTGGCTGAGTATTCGAGCAAAAATACTCAGGCGGCTTCCCGCCGCAGTCGCGGCACCACCTCATGGAGACGCTCGCTAAACAGGCGCACGTCGTTTTGATCACTAAAGCGGCCAAGACTCACCCGAAGAGAGCTGTGCGCGAGGGCGTCGGACAAACCTAAAGCCCGCAACACATAAGAGGGTTCGAGACTCGCCGAAGTACAGGCCGACCCGGTGGACAATGCGAATTCGGGCAGTGACAGCAGAAGGGCTTCCCCCTCCACGTCACTGACGCTGATATTGAGAGCGCCGGGGAGACGCTGACTGTGATGGCCGTTCATACGAAGTCCATCAATGTCCGACAAAGACGACCACAACTCCTCGCGCAACGCACTGAGTCGCTGCATTTCTGAGGGCAACGCTTCCTGAGCAATGGCTGCAGCACAGCCCATGCCGACGATCTGGTGCGTGGGCAGGGTCCCTGCTCGCAAGCCGCGCTCGTGCCCGCCCCCGTGCATTTGTGCAGTCACTGGCACTTTTGGACTCCTGCGCTGATAAAGGGCGCCAATCCCCTTGGGACCATAGAACTTATGTGCCGACATGGAGAGCAGGTCGATATCCAGCGCTTTGACGTCCAAAGGGATTTTGCCCACGCTCTGCGCTGCGTCGACATGGATGGGCACGCCGGCATTGCGGCAAACCGCGGCGATGGCTGCAATGTCGTTCACCGTGCCAATCTCGTTATTAGCATGCATTACGCTGACCAGGCAGCTATTAGCTCGCAGCGCTTCCTGCACGGCCGACGCTTGAATCAAACCCTGCTGATCGGGGGGCAGATAGGTCACCGCAACGCCTTGGGTCTCAAGATAGTGGCAACTATCCAGGACAGCCTTGTGCTCTATGGCCGAGGTCACAATGTGCGGTGAATCATTGCCCGCCTCCCGAGCTGCCTCCACCACACCTTTGATCGCCAGGTTGTCGGACTCCGTCGCGCCCGAGGTCCAGGCGATTTCCCGAAGATCGGCGTTAAGCAGTGCCGCAACTTGTTGCCGTGCCGCCTCTACCGCCATCTCGGCTTCCCAGCCAAAGCGGTGAGACCGCGACGCCGGATTCCCGAAGGTGCCCTCCAAGGTCAAACAGCTGGCCATGGCTTCGGCGACCGCAGGATCCACGGGCGTTGTGGAAAGATAGTCAAAGTACACGGGTGTTGGCATCAGGAGTCGCTCCTGCCTTGCTGGCTCCAATCGACGGGCTCACTGCGCTTTTGGGTTTCTGTGAGTATGCCGCGCAGAATATTCAGCTCCATCTCGTCCATGCCCAGCCGGTTGTAGAGGCGTCTCAACCGCGGCATGAGCTTTCGAGGCGCTGCTGGATTCAGAAACCCGATCTGGCTCAGGGTTTCCTCTAAATGCACATAGAAGCGCTCAATATTCTCCTGCGTCGCCAGGGGTTCATCCCACTGAGCATTGCTAGCATCAGGCAAACTGTCTCCTGCCACCAGCATATGCAGCTCGTAGCAGACAATTTGCACCGCCATAGCCAGATTTAGCGAGTTGTAAGCGTCACTGGTCGGTATGGCCAGGTGTAGATTGCAACGCATGAGTTCTTCATTGGAAAGACCGTTGTCCTCGCGCCCAAAGAGTATTGCTACATTTCCACGCTGTGAGTTCGCAGACACATCAAGCGCTGCCCGGCGGGGATCGAGAACCGGCCATGGGAGGCGCTGATCCCGGGCACAGGTACCTACAACAAACCCACAATCCGCGATGGCCTCATCAAGGCTGTCAACGACCGTCGCGGCTTCCAAAACATCATTAGCCCATACGGCTCGCCAGGTCGCCTGCTCGTCAGGAAACTTTTCCGGCGCGACGAGCACGAGCTTCCCGAGCCCCATAGTCTTCATGGCGCGGGCAACGGCGCCAATGTTGCCGGGGTGACTGGGTTCGACGAGCACGATCCGAATATGGTCGGGATTCATGAGTTATTTTGAGGCCAAATACGAAAGCGCGTATTGTAGCAAAGCAGTGCGGCCCCAGACCCGCTCCTCTGGTATACTCGCGCGCCTTTTTTATCTCCATCTACAGGTCTTTGTTTCATGGAACCGATGACTAACATCGCACTCCGCGCCGCGCGAAAAGCCGGTGAACTCATCGTGCGCGCCTCCGATGATCTCGAACGTATCGGCGTGCGCAAAAAAAGCGCCAATGACTTTGTCTCCGATGTCGACGAGATGGCGGAGCAGGAAATTGTTCGTCAACTGCAGCGGGCCTATCCCGACCACGCCTTTTTGGGTGAAGAGTCCGGCCGCAGCGGTCCTGAGGACGCTGAGTATCTTTGGATCATCGACCCCCTTGATGGAACCACCAACTTTATTCGCGGCATCCCCCACTACGCGGTGTCCATTGGCTGCATCCATCAGGGACGACTGGAGCACGCTGTGGTTCTGGACCCGGTGCGCAGGGAAGAATTTACCGCTTCCAGAGGCCGCGGCGCGCAGCTAAACGGCCACCGCATTCGCGTGAGCAAACTTGCCTCTCTCGATGGCGCCCTGCTGGGCACCGGAATTCCGTTTAAGGGACATCACGACGATCACCTTCCCGCCTATGCTCAAGGCCTTGCGAACCTCGCCGGGCAGTGCGCCGGTATTCGTCGAGGCGGGGCTGCATCCCTGGATCTGGCCTATGTGGCTGCAGGTCGACTGGATGCTTTTTGGGAAAAAGGATTGTCGACCTGGGACATGGCCGCTGGGGCACTGCTCGTGCGCGAAGCGGGAGGCCTGGTTTCAGACTTTGACGGCGCGGAGAACTTCCTGGACAACGGCGACATCGTCTGCGGAAACCCCAAGTGCTTCAAGGCCGTACTTAAGGCGACCCAAACGCTACGCGCGTAAACATCGCCTTTACGGACTGCCCCTGGAGCCTGGCCCCTAGGGCATCAGATCATCCTGCTCGGCACCTTCGCGAACAGGAATCATCAGGTCTTCTTTACTCACACCCATACTCAGCAGCACATTTGAGGCTACATAGATGGATGAGTAGGTTCCGATCATCACGCCTACCAGCAAGGCCACGGCAAAACCGAAGATCATTTCTCCGCCGAACAAGGCCAATGCCAGCAACACCAGCAAAGTCGTCAGGGACGTTACCAGAGTCCGCCCCAGGGTCTCGCTCAAGGAGATATTAACCACTTCAAGGGGCTCGGCTCGACGCAATTTGCGGAAGTTCTCACGGATACGGTCTGACACAACGATGGTGTCGTTCAGTGAGTAACCGATCACCGCCAGCAAAGCCGCCAGTACCGTGAGATCAAACTCCAAACCGATTATCGAGAAAAAGCCCAGAGTGACAATCACGTCGTGAATCAACGCGACCACTGCGCCCACGGCAAATTTAAACTGGAAGCGAAAGGCGATATAAAGCATCACTAAACCCAGAGCCAGAAGCATTGCCAGCCCGCCCTGCTCCCGTAACTCATCGCCTACCTGAGGGCCGACAAACTCGATGCGGCGCAGCTCTACGTTGACGCCCGAGGAAGCCTGCAAGGTTTGCAGCATTTCTGTGCCCTGAGCATCAGAGTAGCCGTCGGGAAGACGAATCAGCACATCTTTATCCGTACCGAAACTCACGACAATGGCTCCCGCGTAACCCGCATCAGCCAGCGTGGTGCGAATCTCATTGAGGTCTGCTGAATCCTCGTAGTGAACCTCTACCAGAGTACCGCCGGTGAAATCGAGACCCCAGTTAAGCTGTTTTACCGCTAGGGAACCAAGGGCTGTGAGTATGAGTAATACGGAAAACGCCGCAGCGATCCGTCGTTTACCCATGAAATCAATCACCTTCATGCGGCATCTCCCATCTTAGGTATTCTGCCAATGGCCAGGGTGCTCACGCGTCGGCCTCCGTAAATCAAATTCACCAGAGAGCGCGTACCCATGATCGCAGTAAACATTGAGGTAATGATGCCCACCGACAGCGTCACGGCGAAGCCTTTCACCGGGCCCGTGCCTACGGCATAAAGAATAATAGCCACGATGAGCGTTGTAATATTGGCGTCAAGAATCGTCGCTACTGCCCGCTCAAAACCCGAATGGATAGCCATCTGAGGTGATAGACCGTTGCCCAGTTCTTCGCGAATCCTCGAGAAAATAAGCACGTTGGCGTCCACCGCCATACCCACCGTGAGCACAATACCGGCAATACCAGGCAGCGTCAGGGTTGCTCCAAGCAATGACATGATCGCCACCAGTAATACCAGGTTAGCCGTCAATGCCGTTACGGCGCAGAGGCCGAACACGCGGTAATACAGGACCATAAAGAGCACAACAAGGGCGAGACCGTACTGCACAGATTTGACGCCCAGACGAATATTCTCCGCACCCAGAGAAGGCCCAACGGTACGCTCCTCAACGAAGGTGATCGGTGCCGCCAAGGCCCCCGCGCGAAGCATCAGGGCCAGCTCCGAAGACTCCAGAGGGTTGTCGAGACCCGTGATCTGAAACTGCGCACCCAAGGCGCTCTGAATCACGGGCGCGGTAAGGAGCTTCCTCTCGTCGTAGGGAACCTTAACCGCGACTTCCTCGCCGTTCTCATCCGTTTCGTAGCGAGTTCGGTACTTACGCTCGATGAACAAGACGCCCATTCGACGCTTGATGTTACTGCGGGTCGCGCGGGACATCAGCGTGCCGCCCTCGCTATCGAGGCTAATCTGCACGTTGGGACGGCCGTTTTGATCAAAGCTCGCCTGGGCATTGGACACCCGCTCGCCGGTAATAATGACATCCCGCTCGAGGTACTCCGTCGCCCCCTGACGATCTGCGCTTCGGTACTCAAAGCGCTGCCGCTCGCCGGCGGGTGCGTCGGCATTGGCCACGAGGCGAAACTCGAGGTTCGCCACCTTACCCAAAATCCGCTTGGCTTCTGCGGTGTCCTGAATACCCGGCAACTCCACCACGATTCGATTTCTGCCCTGACGCTGCACCAACGGCTCTGACACCCCAAGTTCATTCACGCGATTGCGCAAGGTGGTCAGGTTCTGGCTGACGGAATAGTCGGTAATCTCATCGACGGTCACGTCAGTCATTCGGGCGTAGATCAGGAATTCATCGTCTTCATCGACGCGATCGAGGAGCAGCTCCGGAAAGGCATCAGAAATGAGGCTGCGCGCCTGCTCGCGAAGGTCCTCACTGCGAAAACGACCAACCACGGCGCGATCACCATCAAGGCCGACAAAGCCGCGCACACGCTCTTCACGAAGCGAGCGCTTGGTCGCATTGAGGTAGTACTCCATGCGCCGCTCGACCGCGGCTACGGTGTCGACTTCCAGTTTAAAGTGCACACCACCCGAAAGATCGAGTCCGAGCTTCATCGGCTGTCCGCCAAGCCCCGTCAGCCAATCAGGGGTCGTTTCCGCAAGATTAAGGGCAATGATGTAGCCGTCGCCCAATGCTCGGGAGACTACCGCCTGGGCTCGCAACTGTGCCTCTTGCTCTTCGAGCCGAATCAACGCACTGCGCCCGCTGGGCTCCAGCACCTCACCAAAGTGCGTGATACTGGCCTCATCGAGGGCATCAGTAGCGCGCTTGAGCAGTCGCTCATCGATGAGCGTACCGCTGCTTTCTCCAGCAATCTGCAATGCCGGGTCAGGTGCATAAAGGTTAGGCGAGGCATAGAGTGCTCCGCCAAGCACAACGATCAAAACGATCAGGTATTTCCAAATTGGGTAACGATTGAGCATGCCATGGTCTGCAGTAATGCGGGGGCAGCAACAAACGAACACCGTTTGAGCCAAGGCCACCGCGTAAAGGGGGCGCATTATAGACGCTGGTCGCTAGGTCTCAAGGGCCGCTGCGCGCGGGCGACACAGAATTGCTGACACTTAAAGCCCCGGTTTTTTAGGCAAGCGCCTAACCAAGATGCTTGCGCGCGTTTTCAAACAAGCGAAGCCACGGAGAGTCATCGGTCATGGAATCGGGCGCCCAAGAGAATTGACGCCGACGAATCACCCGCTCTGGATGGGGCATCATGATAGTTACCCTGCCGCTTTCACTGCAGACGCCGGTGATTCCGCCGGGGGATCCATTGGGATTCGCCGGGTACCGCTGCGCGATCTCGCCGTTGTTTTCGATGTAACGTAAACCTACCAGCTGTGCTGTTTCACAGCGTTCCTGAGTCGAGGCATCGGCAAACACTGCACGGCCCTCGCCATGAGCGACAGCAATGGGTAGGCGAGAGCCTGCCATACCCTGTAGAAACACCGACGGAGAATCACCGATCTCAACCATAGCGAGACGCGCCTCGAATTGCTCTGAACGATTACGTCGGAACCAGGGCCAGTGCTCACTCCCCGGTATCAAATCCCGAAGCACAGATAACATCTGACAACCGTTACAAACCCCAAGGGCAAAACTGTCAGGCTGGGCAAAAAACTCGCTAAAGCTATTTCGCAGCCCGGAATTGAACAAAATTGATTTTGCCCAGCCCTCGCCCGCGCCCAGGACATCGCCGAAGGAAAAACCGCCGCAAGCTACCAGACCATTGAACGTGTCCAGACTGACGTCACCGGCAATGAGGTCACTCATCGTGACATCCACCGCGGTAAATCCGGCGCGATCAAAAGCCGCGGCCATCTCCACCTGCCCATTCACGCCTTGCTCCCGAAGTACCGCCACCCGAGGTCTGGCTCCGGCATTAATCATGGGTGCGACAGCGTCTCCCTGCCCCTCGAAGCTTTGGTGTACGGACAGACCTGGATCCGGCGCGCTGATACGCGCCCGCTCTTCATCGGCGCATTCGGGGTTATCCCTGAGCCGCTGAAGCTCATAACTGCACTGACTCCAGCGCTCCTGCAAAGCACCGCGCATGGTGTCTACGAGCAAGCTGTCTCCCGCCCAAATACGGACCTGCTCATGGGCTCGTGCGTGACCAACAGCTTGCAGGCAGTCGCCGATTCCCAGGGCGTCAGCACGCCCGGCCCAGTCCGCAAGCTGTGACTTGGGGATTTGCACGACGGCGCCGGCCTCTTCACTAAACAGTGCCGCTAAAGCATCAACACCACCCGGTAGCGTAACTTCGAGGCCGCAACGCCCTGCAAAGGCCATTTCCAAGAGGGTCACCCCCAGGCCACCGTCGGAACGGTCGTGATAGGCAATCACGTCACCTCGCGCTTTACCCCACTGAAGCAAATCAAAGAACGCCAGAAGATCCTGCGGACTATCGAGATCGGCAGGCTGTGAGCCCAGCTCCCCGTAAACTTGTGCCAGCGACGAGGCACCCAGACGGTTCTTGCCCCGCCCCAAATCAACGAGGACAAGAACGAGTTCGGCATCAGTTTGCAGCATGGGAGTTAGCGTTTCGGCGGTGTCGCCCACCGGTGCAAACGCAGAGACGACCAATGACCTGGGTGCTGTGACGGCCCGAGGTTCCCCGTCCTGATCCCAGCGCGTTTGCATGGACATGGAGTCTTTGCCCACGGGAATCGCAATACCCAACGCGGGACACAGCTCCTCGCCGATCGCGTGAACAGCATCAAAAAGCGCCGCTCCCTCACCGGGGGTATCCGCTGCACACATCCAGTTGGCCGACAGTCGGATATCACTCATCTGCGCCACAGGCGCTGCACAGATGTTAGTGATCGCCTCGGTCACGGCCATTCTGGCCGACGCAGGGCCGCTTAAAAGGGCAACCGGCGTGCGCTCCCCCATGGCCATGGCTTCACCCATGTTGGCGTCATAGCTCGTCAATGACACTGCGCAATCAGCCACAGGGACCTGCCAGGGTCCGACCATTTGATCGCGGGCGACAAGCCCGGTTACGGTTCGATCTCCAATGGTGATCAAAAAACTTTTGCTGGCAACAGTCGGCAGGCCCAGTACACGATGCAATGCTTCATCCACGGCGGGCGTCTGGGTAAATGGACTGGAGTGATCAGGGAGCCTGCGGTCCTCGCGATGCATCTTCGGTGGTTTGCCAAACAACACCGACATGGGCATATCGACGGGCGTATCGTCAAAGGTACTGTCTTCTACGGCTATTTGTTTGGCCTCTGTGGCCTCACCCACCACGGCAACCGGACAGCGTTCACGCTCACAAATCGCCATAAACTGCGGCAGCTGCTCAGACGTGACGGCCAACACATAGCGTTCCTGGCTTTCGTTGCACCAAATTTCCAGCGGCGACATGCCGGGATCATCGCAAGGCACATCCCGCAGGGAGAACAAACCGCCGCAGCCGCCATCTTTAACCAGTTCGGGCAAAGCGTTGGACAGGCCTCCAGCACCCACATCATGAATAAACGCGATAGGATTTTTGTCGCCAAGCTGCCAGCAGCGATCAATGACCTCCTGACATCGACGCTCCATTTCTGGGTTTTGGCGCTGCACCGAAGCAAAGTCGAGGGACTCCTGACCGTCGGCGCTGGCCATACTGGAAGCTGCCCCGCCACCAAGACCAATGAGCATTGCTGGACCGCCAAGCACCAATAACGCGGCGCCAGGCTCAAACTCGGGTTTATCAACGTGTTCCGCAGAAATATTGCCAAAGCCCCCGGCAATCATGATGGGTTTGTGGTAACCCCGCACCGCATAATCTCCACCGCTCGACCCATCACTCTGGGGAACTCGCTGCTCGTAACTGCGAAAGTAACCACAGATATTGGGGCGTCCAAACTCATTGTTAAACGCCGCGCCGCCAATGGGCGCTTCGAGCATAATATCCAGCGCCGACGCGATACGTCCCGGTTTACCGTTATCCAGTTCCCACGGTTCCTGCAGGGAAGGAATGCGCAAGTTAGAAACGCTAAAGCCCGTGAGACCTGCTTTGGGCTTGGATCCCCGCCCCACCGCGCCTTCATCACGAATTTCACCACCCACCCCCGTGCCCGCACCGGGAAAGGGCGCAATAGCCGTCGGGTGATTATGCGTCTCGACCTTCATCAATAAATGTACGGGCTGAGGCTGCGCCGCATACTCTCGATTGGGCCCCACAGGCGCAAATCGGCTGGCCTCATGCCCCGCGACTACCGCCGCGTTGTCCGAATAGGCTGACAAAACGCCCTCGGGAGAGTGAGTATGAGTATTGCGAATCATTGCAAACAGGCTCTTTGCCTGATCATCGCCATCAATGGTCCAGCTCGCATTAAAAATCTTGTGTCGACAGTGCTCGGAGTTGGCTTGGGCAAACATCATCAACTCTACGTCCCGGGGATTGCGCTCCAGACTGCGAAAGCTCTCGCACAGGTATTCAATCTCATCCGCCGCGAGCGCCAGACCCAGTCGGCTATTGGCGGCCTCGAGTGCAGAGCGTCCCTGACCAAGAATATCTACAGAGGTACTTTCTGTGGGGGACAGATGCGTAAACAAGGCCTGCAGACCGGCAAGGCTCTCCGAAGTCGCTTCGACCATGCGGTCATGAAGCTCTGAAGCCAAGTCCCGCCAGTCGGATGATCCGGGATCCACGCCCGCTAGTTCATAGGCACAGATGCGTTCGATCCGTCGGATGTTATGAAAGCCACAACCACGAGCAATGTCAGTCGCCTTGCTCGACCAGGGAGAGATCGTGCCCGGCCGCGGCATTACAAACAGCCAGGTGCCTGCGTCTAAATTCGCTCGCTGACAAAAGTCCTGAGTGGCAGCCTGAGCCAGCAGCGCCTCCAGGCGGGACCGCTCGTCGCCCACCAGGGGCTCGCCATCGACAAGATGCACATAACCACTGCGAAGCAGTGCCACATCAGGCCATCGATCTCGTAAACGTTGCTCCAACGCTTGTTGTCTAAAAGGTGACAAAGCCGAAGCGCCGGGGATAACAAGCATCAGGGGTGAATCTCTCGGTTAGCAAAAGGGGCGGTAAGGTGGCGAATTGTACCGCTACGGCCAGACGGCGTTAAGCCAAAAGCAAGTCTTTCGGCAGCTTTTAAGTCGGTTAGAATCACAAGATGACTCGCGCTTCCAATCTGCTTCTTGCCCTGACGCTCTTGTCCGCTTTGCTGCTGGGATCCTGCGGCAACAATGGTGAGACGACACAGGCGATTCAGGAGCGTGGCGAGCTGCGTCTCATTACACGCAACAGCCCCACCACCTACTACCTGGGACGCTCCGGGCCCCGCGGTTTTGAATACGACCTTACTGTGCTTTTGGCTGAAGAGCTGGGCGTCGAACTGGTGGTAACGCAGGCTTTCACTCTTGATGAGATTTTTGAGGCGCTGGAGCGTGGAGAAGCTGACATTGCAGCCGCAGGCCTAACCTTCACAGAAACCCGCAACACAGAATTTGCTGCGTCGAGAAGCTACGCAAAACAAACACCGCAAGTCATTTACAAAGTGGGCCGGAAGAAGCCCCGTAAACCAGCGGATCTTAAAGGCCTCTCCCTGGCAACCATAGCTGATAGCAGCCACGAAGAAGTGCTTCAGACATTGCGAGATCAGGGCTTGGATTGGCTTGAGTGGGACAGCGTGATCGCCAGCGATACGGGTGAAATCCTTGCGCGTGTCGACGAGGACCGCAGCGATCTGGCGGTCGTTGATTCCCGAGACTTTTTTATTCAGCAAAACCTTGTGCCGCGACTGGAGGTGGCTTTTGATCTGGCGGAAGCAAAAGACATTGTTTGGTATCTCCACCCCTCGGCTCGAGATACGCCATTACTCGAGATGATCAACGAATTTCTGGAGCGTCGGCAGGCCGATGACAGCATTGCGCAAATTCAGTCCCGGTACTTTGATCGAGACGACGATATCTCCCGCGTGGACTCCCAGAACTTCGTGGGCAAAGTGCGCAGAGACCTGAGCGACTACCAACAACTCATTGAAATCGTAGCTCGGGAGCAGGATATTCCCTGGGAACTCCTCGCCGCCATTAGCTATCAGGAGTCGCACTGGGACCCGCAGGCCACATCCCGCACCGGCGTGCGCGGGATGATGATGCTTACCCTGGCCACCGCAGAAGAGATGGATGTAGATGACCGAACAGATCCTGCGGAAAGTCTCCGCGGCGGAGCGCGCTACTTTAAAAAGCTCCGCGGCCGACTCCCTGATGACATTCTGGAACCCGACCGTAGCTGGCTGGCGCTCGCGGCATACAATATCGGTATGGGTCATCTGGAAGATGCGCGGGTGCTGACCCAGCGCCGCGGCGGCGATCCGCATCTTTGGGAGGACATCATGGACACTCTTCCGCTGTTAGAAAAACCCCAGCAATACCGTACCTTGCGCTACGGATATGCCCGCGGCCTCGAAGCGGTGCGCTACGTACAGAACATTCGTCACTACTACAACATCCTGCGCTGGCAAACGGCGCGGGCAGAACGACCGGAGCCTCCCAGGGACTCAGAGACCCTGGTGCCCGACACCCTGCGAAGCCTCAAGCTTCGCGCTCTCTGAATTGTCAGTGCTGCACTGAGCGTCATCCCGGGGGTACCGCAGCTTTAACCCCGCCTTTGGCTCCTGTTTTTGGCTCCTGCTTTTAGCGGCGATCGCGAAAAAAACCACGCAGCAGCGCCGCACTTGCAGGCGCATTTTCCTCATCTTCAATCCAGGCCACGCGGTGATTAAATGCAGACTCGTCGAGCAGCTTCCGTGCACTAACCACAGCACCTGCTCTGGGCTCGCGGGCCGCAAACACCAGCGTACCTATCCGCGCATGTACCAGCGCGCCGCAGCACATGCTGCAGGGCTCCAGGGTTACGTATAGCGTTGCTCCTGGCATCCGATAATTCTCGAGCGCTGCAGCCGCTGCTCTCACAGCGTTAACTTCCGCATGCGCCGTAGGATCCATTGAGCTTATCTGCGCGTTGTAGCCCTCTCCCACAATGAGATCATTATGGACAACAACCGCACCCACGGGCACCTCGCCCTGACGAGCAGCCTCCGCGGCAAGCTCCAGGGCTCTGAGCATAAATTGATGGTCCGAGCTCATCAGCTGCCGTAACTCGCAAAAGCCAGCTTCATGACCGCTCCGTCAAGCCAAAGCGCCGTTCAAACGCATAGAAGACAAAGCCAATAACCAGCAGTATCGATACCGCCAGCCAGGATTCGGCCTTTGACTGCATCAGCAACCAAAAACAAATCACTAAACCCATACACGGGATTAAATATCCGCCCTTCAGCCTATACGCACTCTGGCGTACCGATTCGCTGGCATTGCGACGAATCGAAGGCAAGGAGGCGATGCAAATGATGTAACTCAGCAGCCGCGCAACCGAACTGGCTACAGCAAGTTTTACAAAAGATCCTGACAGTGCGAGCCCGAGAGCGAGGACACCCATTACCATAATGCAGCGATCCGGTGTGGCATATCGCGGATGTACGTGAGCAAACCAAACGGGCAACTGTCTGTTTTCGGCCAAAGAGTAACCGAGTCGCGGTGCTGCCAGCATAGACCCTGCTAGATTACCCCCAATGGAAAACACCGCCGCAAAGGTGATCACAAAGGCGCCGGTAGTTCCAGCCAGAGACCGACCCACATCCACCAGAGTGGCATTGGCATAATCCGCCGGCTCAATCACCGACACAAAAACCAGCACAATGAGGAAATACAAAATGCCGATGGTCAACACTGTGGCGACTAGCACCTTAGGCAAGGTCCGCCGAGGCTGGGAGGTCTCGCCCGCTGTCACTCCGACAGTCTCAAAACCCACAAAGGCATAAATCATCAGCAGCGTTGTACTACCCAAATCCTCAACGAGAAGGCTCGCAGAGGGCAAGAGCGTGCTCCCGGATACATGCTGAAAACCCAGTAATACCAGTATCACCAGAGGCGCCGCCTTTAAGAGCGTAAACACACCCATGGCTCGCACGCCGTCACGCACCCCAAGAACATTCGCCCAGGTCAAGCCAATAATCACAGTTGCTATGATCACCATTCGCGGCAACTCGCCCGCCAGTACATCAAACAAGGAACCGAGATAAGACGCCATAACCGTAGCGTTAGCCGCAAAGGCGGTGGTACGGGAAAGAAACAACAGCCAGCCAGTGCCAAACCCCGCCAGCGGGCCAAACGCCTCTGTTGCATAGAGTACCGGCCCACCGGTTTCCTCGTAATAGCTGGCAAGCTCCGCGAATACCAATACAACGCTGAGAAACAACGCCCCCACCACAAGGAACAGCCACGGGCTCAGCAAGCCCGCATTCACCGCAACCTTACCGGGGAGCGCGAATATGCCGGCACCGATGAGTCCGTTAAGAACTAGAAATGCGGCACCGAAAGAACCGATGTCGCGGCGCAGGCGATTTTCTGGATGAATAGACATCGGATGATGGTAGCAGATGCCCCACTGGGCGATGAATACACACTCCGGCCAAAACCGAGGGAACCGCATCGCGATATTGCGTCATAATGCGGCAAATACTAAATTTTACGTGCCCATGCGAACCACACATATAGATGACTTTCATTACTGCTGCGCCGAGGTGTTCTGCGCGCTGTACTCGGCCTTCCCCCTGCCCTACCTGCTGCTGGTGGAAGACACCACGGGGCCAATCAAGTGGGACATGACCGGACTACCAGATCGGCGCTCCCAGGCCTGTTTCGAAACGTTTATCTGGCTGGCTGAGCATGACTTGCTCAGATTTCGCAGTTTAGAGCCCAGAAACACAGGCATTGAGGGTGCGGCGCTCACGCAAAAAGCCTTTGTTCTCCTCACGAGCCAGGTCACCTGGACCTCGGGAGAGGTGATGAGCCGCATAGAGGCGCTACTCGAGGCCCGACGAAATCGCGCCTACGCAGATCTTGAGCTTCTTATCACCGATGTCTTCCGCGCCAATTGCCAATGGTCAGCACCAGTAACAAGCAAGCCGCTGCCGAAGTCCGAGCCTCTGTCGTCTGTGGACAGCGAAATCTAGCGCTCCCCAGAATCGTCGCTCCTGTCAAAGTAGTGCCGCGTTCCGTTGGCCAGCGCCACGAGGGAAAGCATGACGGGCACCTCTACCAAAACGCCGACTACCGTCGCCAGGGCGGCGCCCGAATTTAAACCAAAGAGACTGATAGCCACGGCGACCGCGAGTTCAAAGAAATTGGATGTTCCAATGAGTGCAGCCGGTGCCGCCGTGGCAAAGGGCACACGCCACAGGTAAGCCCACGCGTAGGCCACAGCGAAAATGCCGTAACTTTGGATAAGTAACGGTACCGCGATGAGCGCAATAACCAGTGGTCTGTCGAGAATAGTTTGCGCTTGAAACCCGAAGAGCAGCACCACGGTCGCCAAAAGTCCAAGTACAGAAAAAGGTTTGATCTTGCTGGTGAACTGGCTAATGCGATCATCATTCGCTGAGCCATCGAGTGCTTTCCGAGTCACATAGCCGGCGGCCAGCGGAATAATCACGTACAGCACCACGGACAGGAGCAAAGTCTCCCAGGGCACCACAATGTCTGTAATCCCGAGCAGAAAGGCAGCAATCGGCGCGAAGGCAAACACCATAATGATGTCATTTATGGAAACCTGTACGAGCGTGTAATTCGCATCACCGCGCACGAGCTGGCTCCATACAAAAACCATCGCGGTACAGGGTGCTACCCCCAGCAAAATCATTCCCGCGATGTATTCCTTTGCGGTCTGCGGATCAACCCATCCCGCAAAGACAACTTCGAAGAAAAACACCCCAAGCGCCGCCATAGTAAAAGGCTTGATCAACCAGTTAACCACCAGCGTGATGCATAAACCCTTGGGCTTTTTCCCCACATCCTTAAGCGATGCGAAATCGACACTGACCATCATCGGGTAGATCATCACCCAGATAAAAACAGCGATGACAAAATTAACGTTTGCATACTCCAGCGCCGCGATGAGCTGAAAAACATCTGGCGCCATTACACCCAGAGCAACGCCTGCGGCAATGCATAAGCCGACCCACAGGGACAAGTAACGCTCAAATAAACCCATTCCCGAAGCAGTGTCCCCGCTCAAAATAGTTCCGCCTGAATACGGCTTCTCAGCAGGTTAAATACCTCATCGAAGGCCCCCTGCACCTCTGCGTCACTCCCCGCAGCTTTGGCTGGATCCGGAATACTCCAATGCTTGCGTTCAAAGTTTCCAAGGAATGCGGGGCAGGTTTCGTTTGCCGCTTGATCACAGACCGTAAGGATAAGATCAAAACAATCGCTGGCAAACTCGTCCCAGGACTTGCTGCGCGGATCGACCACGGGTACATCATGGCGTTTTAGGGTCTCAATAGACGTAGGATGCACGTAGCCTGCGGGGAAACTGCCGGCACTCACTGCTTCGTAGCGACCTTCACCGAGATGATTAATCAAGGCTTCGGCCATGATCGAACGACAGGAGTTACCGGTGCAAAGAACTAGAACTTTTTTCATTGATCATGTCGCCTTAGAAACAATCCTTAAAATCGCGCAATTCAATAAAATCACCTACCACTAGGCTCCTTATTATGACGGATGTTTGTGAAGGCGACGTTACAGCTTTCCTAAACGCTGAGGTGCTATTGAGGATCGTTACTTCGGGAAAGCCATCGACAGTGGAATAGGCCGGGTGCGACTGCAATGATCCAAATGCCATAGCAAGGGCGCGCTGCTCAGCTGCGGCTACTTCCTGATCACGAACACGATCATCATCCGGATATGCAGGCACGGGTCATCGCCGTTAACGGCGTCGAGCGTCCCTACACCGACGTTCTTAAGTGGGCGGGGCTTACGCTGAATGCCTATCTTCCCGCCACCGCGGTCCCCCTCGGTACGACCGCCGACGGACTGCCCGTGGGCATGCAGATCGCCTGTC